>JAYTTH010000433.1:0-14695 GCA_043745515.1 Pseudobdellovibrionaceae bacterium
GCAATCTAACCGACTTGGCAAACAGTGATATCGCCCAATTCATAAAATCGCCGCAGCATTACAACAATGAAGACTTGGGAAATTTGCGAACAATAATTCTATCCTCTTCAGAACAAAGCATGCCAGTTAAAATTAGGATTCTGGCAGGTGCTGGGATTCTTTAGTAGACCTGGCAATTGACCGCTTACGAATTCGGTTCAACTGGGCACGCTGATAACTCGCAAATCGACCATAGTACAAACAACGTACCAACGGATCTTCCAACGGGTCTGCTCTTTTGAGTTCGTTTTCAATTTTGTCGCTAAATTTCATATCATTAATTCTAAGATAAAGTGATGTCAGAGATTCGCCTTCTTCAAGGGCTGAATACAGCTTTCTAATTGGAATTTCCGTTAACCAGTCGATAGGCTGATCGTCCAGCAAAAGGTTTTCTATTTGGTTCTTATTAATTGAATACAAAAACCGAATAGGCTTATTCAAGTTAGCGTACAGTACAATACGCCAGCGACGATCACGATCAAAAAATGGCTCACTAGTTGCTTCCATAGATCTAAATTCTTCTAGCAATTCAATTTGGCAATACCTGAAAACCCGATCTAACTGGCTTTTGGATAAATCCAAAAACTCTTTTGCGATTTCGCTTGTTGCTGGTGGACACAAATTCGGATCGTACAGATAGTCCACATCTTGCAATCCTTTAGGTTTAACCCATTGAAGTGGCGCAATCTCTTTAAGACTGCCATCTTCGAGTTCTATAGAGCTTGCTGGATTTATTTTCATTACTTTTGTGTCTGCTAGAAACGACAAGATCCATTTTTCAAACTGGTTATAACTGATCGGAAATAAAGCCTGATTGTACCACGACCAAGATTCATGAATAAATTGGCAAGAGCTAGGAACAATGAAACGTGGATTTAACACTTTCAATTGCTCGGCCCATTCAAAAGGAATCTCCTCAGGGATTCTGGAAACACGCGAGGGCGCTAGCACGGCGACTTCACGAAGCGTTTGAAAAGGCCACAATACCATATCCCAGGGTGCATAACGGGCTAGCACTGGCATAGATTTAAGATCGATCCAGCTATCCACCACGTTCAGAATATTCAAATCGCCTACCGCAATCTGAAGAACACAGTCCACTTCCGAGTCCAAGGCAAGCCTCGGGGTGATTTCAAAGTCTCCAATTTTAACCGTTGTGTTGATTTCAAGGTGAAATACAGACTCAAAACCAAGTTGCCTTATGAGATCGACAATCTCGTCATAAACGCAGTAAATATAAATGGCCGTCTTACGATCTATAAGATCCAGACTTTCAAAAGAACAGTGATCCTCGTGGCAATGCGATATAAAAACTGCGGACCATCTTTGCGTTCTAATTTTATCACAATCAAACTCTACGCTAGGAAAGGCGAAGCAGTTCACGCTAAAGGGGTTCTCAAAAATAGGATCAAACACAATTTGAGTTTCACCAAACTTAAATTGATAGCCCGCATGAAGGATTCGAGAGATTTCAAGTTTCATTCAAAAATCCAACCGACCTTTCGGGTTGTGGTACAATTCGTTCCACATTTTTAAAGACTTGATATGGACAACCTTATTTTTATTCTCAGGTTTATTGAGTATTCTGATTAACTCTGGGTTCATTAGTCGGCGCTGCTTTAGTAAAGTCTGAAAGAGCTTTCTAAAATGGGGCCAATTCCACTCGTTAGCGCCTTTTGGCATTTCTTGTCTGGGATGAAATAAAATCCCCAATTGTCGTTTTATTAGAAAATAAATATTTAGCCACAACGGAAAATCTAAAAATAGAATCAATTCGGATTTTTTTAAATGCTCTGGCAGCAAATCCAATGGTCCATGGCCATCCAAAATCCATGATTGAGAGTCTAAAGCTTGCTTAATTTCATCTCGAACAGTTTGGGCAGGTCGTTTAGTCAAATCTTTATTAAATTCGATTTGGTCCACATGAACTATCGGAATTGATAGCGAAACACCCAATCGCCTCGCTAACAAAGTTTTCCCTGAGGCAACTGTTCCTAGCAATAGGATTCTATTCTTCATGATAGGTTTTATGGACATAGCCCCACTACACAATCCAAAGAATACTACTTATCGCTGCATTACATACAGCTTGGTAGTGCTTTGTATTCGTAAGCCGTTTGATGTCCCGGATGAATCACATCGAGCATGTTGGTAATCCTATCCAATGTAAATGTAGGATCTGGGTTAAGTTGCACGCAAAACTCATTGCCACCTTCGTGGCCCCACGATGTCGTAATAAAATGGTCAACTACACCTTCAACAAGCAATGATGCCATTGAGGCTCGCACGACTTTGTACGCATCGGGATCAAATCCAGTGAAACCGCCCAAAAATGTAACAAGGACAGCACGATTTTCAACAGCCACTGGTTCATACGGAGTGATTGGCACAATTTGCTGGATAGTTTTGGCGCTAGCCATAATTCCAGAAAGTAAAATCGACAAAACTAACAGGTTTTTCATTTTAAACTCCTTAAATAAAAAAGGCGAGCTAACAACCATGTTAGCTCGCCAAAGATTCAATAATTTAGTATCGGATCAATGCTGCTGAGTTCAAAGGCTTGAACCAGCAAAGAGGACGCACTCCTGTTTTTGCACCAGTTGCAGAGAAACAAGAATACTTCATCGCTACTTTTTCAGCATCCGGAGTGTCTTGACCTGCTGGGAAACCTTTAGCAGGAATTACATTTAGGTCCCATTTCACTGTGCAAAGCGCGCCAGAAAAATAAGTGTCCAATCGACATTGTGCTGCTGGATGCGCAGGATCCGTCTTTTTAACTACAGATGTATCTGGAGTGTCAAAACTAGGAGCTTTCGTTCCGCCAAGAACTGCTAAAAGATTAGCAAGGGACAATCCGCTTAAAGACGTACGTACACACCAAGCTTGTGCATTGGCATTTCCGTTCCATACAGCTTCACATGATTTTTGAACTGTAGCTGGTGTTCCACGCAAGTGGCCATACAACGAATTTCGCTGTACTTGATTGCCCCAAAGGTATTTTGCACATACGTTTGTTGCGAAATAATCAGATTCACCTTCAGCCGCGGCCCAATCTGTTCGTCCATAAAACGAATATCCTGCAAAGTGATGTCCCAATTCATGACATACAACCATTGCGAAACCATCTTCAGTGATTTCTGGACGTCGTGCTAAACCGCCGTACATATTCACAATCCAAGCGCTGCCACTTTGCGAAGCCGACGCGTTGACTGTTGGATCAGACCATTTTTTGTTTACACCTAACGTAACTTTTTTTGCTGTCGCAATTGGCGTCCAAAGAGCCATCACTTCATCAATAATCTGGTTGAATCGAGCTTCTGTTATATTTGCAGGACGACTTGGATTGTCTAGCAAGTGCAAGTTATTTGCAGGTAATGCCCATCTTACATTTGGCATTCCATAATACACATAAGCATATCGAGATTGAGCCTGAGCTAGTCCCGTAAAAAATAGTAGAGCAAGTACCGCAGTGTTCAATATTGTTTTCATAAAACCCCTTCATTGAAAATAATTTAGTTAAAAAGCTAGGTCAGCAATCTCTGGGTTACAATATAATAATTTAAAAATGCCGTGCTGCTCTTGACTGCCACCACATTCAAAATTTCATTATCTGACAGGACCTAACAATTTATAAATTACTGATTTTATTATTAAATTTAATATCACGCTAACGACAACTAGAACTATCCACTTTGATCGCTTCGGTAAGAAGCAAAAAAAGTGGACATAAATTTCAAACAAAATTCAATTAAATTGAAGTTTCTAAAATCAAAAGTATCAAACCAATGATAGAACCACCAGCAACCACTCCAGCAGAAAGTGTTTCCTGATTGTCAATGAACGCTCTGTATGTAAATCCTTGTTTATTCTTTGTCATCCGCCCAATTGCCCAAAAGAAAAGTGCACCCAGGCCCATCATCAAAGAATCCGTAAATCGCAGAACAAATGCTAAACCGACGCCCACTGCAGAAATAGGAAAGCGCCCTTTTGTTTTTCTTTCTAAAAATGCGCCTACGATACCTAAAATCCCACCCACCAAAGCGGCCCACTGAGCCGATGGGTGAAGGGCTGCTAGTCCCGCTGTCAGTATTTCAGCGACGGCTTTCCAAACAGTCACTGCTGGCAAAGGCAATTTTTCTGAAGTAAACATACTGATGTCATTATGAAATAACATGTAAAACACCGGAACGGCAGCCAAGCCTCCGGCAAATATTCCAAGAACGTGCCCGATAGCCTGATGTCTTGGTTTTCCGCCCAGCATATAACCTGGTTTAATATCCATTAACAAATTGCTGGCGTTCAGCGACACTTCGCTGGTGATTCCGGCCGTCATTAAATTAGTAGGAACTTGTCCGGGCGCTAAAATACTATAGCTAATTTGGGTTAATTTTCCTAGCGCACTCCCCGGAGTCACCGCTGTTAAGCCAGTGGCATTGACAGCGATCAGTGTGAAAACAAAAACCATAGGAATGGCAATGACACCCAGCCACCATTGCACACCAAACCAAGAATGCCCCATCCAAACGGCAATGGCTCCGACTATGGGAATCCCTACAAAGGACACCCAATTTGGCAACTCGATATCTTTTAAAGGATCCACACCTTTGGTTTTCGCACCATTTGTTTTTCGCTTGAAAGCGGAAAGAATAATTTCAGGTTTTGCAAAAAATGAATACAGTGAGGCCGTCGTCATCATAGCAACCCCAAACCAAAGACCCCACATGGTTATCGATTTAAAATTGGCCGTGGCAATAATTTTTTCTTGAATCAAATAGGGAGCAAATACACAGTAATTTAAAAAAGCACCTAGCAACAATGACATGGCTGTCTTCATACTCATCAGCCCACCTGTCCCCATCAGAACAATCGACGAATCTAAACGCACGGTTAAATCTTTTAGAGGTGTCCCTAATATTGTAGGCGTCGCAAATTTATAAACTAAATCATCCCAGAATTCTGGCAATATCAAAAAAGGCATTTTAAGTGCAGTCATTACTTTTTCACTGCGCATAAATTCAATCAACGCCGCCACACCCGCGCCGGACATTAAAATTTTTGCTTTGAACATCCCTTCTTTTCCACTTTCCGAATGCAAACTATCAAGTACAATTCCAGCCGCGTACCCTTCTGGAAACGGCAATTGTTCATCATTTATAAATCGTTTTTTTAATGGAAATGCGAACAACACACCCAGTAATGACAACACCACGATCCACCAATAAGTCTGCCACATCGGAATCACTTGATGAGTCACCATCATATAGGCTGGAAGTGAGGCCATCATCGGTGCTGTCATATAGCCTGCGCTTGTGGCAATGGATTGCATCGCGTTGTTTTCCAAAACTCCCATTTCTGTACCTATATTAAACCGAGCACAGAGCTTAAAAATAGCAAAGGACAAAATCACCGAGGTCACACCGACACCCAACGTCCAGCCCGTTTTGATACCAACATAGAGATTGGTCAAACTCAGAATACTTCCTAAAATCATGCCCGTAAGAGCTGATCGAATTGTTAATTGAGGCGCATTTCCTTTATAAATATTTTCAAGCCACCACTTATCTTTTTCAGCTAACGTCATATTGATAACTTGGTCGTCACTTAATTCTTTTATAGCCATCTATCCCCCAATTTTAAAATCTTGCAGATAATCAATGGTTTTAAGAGTTTAGGCAAGAAAGAAAGCCCGTTTCGCGCTGTAAAAAGTATCTGTCATAATATTGCTATCAGACGTTTTAAAAATAATGAACTACAGTCGTCGGTTAGCAACCTTGGAGACCCGATGGATAGTAAAATTATACAAAATTTAATTCTTCTTTCTACTTTATCTTTGGGGGCACCCACATTGGCCGAGCAGACACTACAAAACGCTTCATCCTCGGTAGAAAAACCTGTTTCAAGTTTGAATATCCTAAATAAAATTGAGGTTGGCGGCGATTGGATGGGCATTGGCTTTGGTTCTGTTTGGGAGGCTTCGGGCGGCTTGTTGTATCGAATCAGCGGCATCGACAATTCCCTTCAGGCAAAAATTCCAGTCGGACCTGATGCCTACCGCGGAATTGCCATCGGAGAATCCTTTGTGTTTGTTCCAGCCACGGGAAACCAAACACTCTATAAAATTGATCCTTTTCAAAATAAAGTCGTTGGAACTCTAGGATTGAAATTTCAAGGCAGTGAAGCCAGTGTCGGCGTCAGCAAAGACTCTGTATGGATAATCACCGAAGACACACCAGCCCAGCCTGAGTTATCAAGAGTCGACATTGAATCCATGTCCGTAGTTTCTAAAACAAAACTTCCAAGTCTGTGCG
This sequence comes from Pseudobdellovibrionaceae bacterium, assembly GCA_043745515.1. Taxonomy (GTDB): domain Bacteria; phylum Bdellovibrionota; class Bdellovibrionia; order Bdellovibrionales; family Bdellovibrionaceae; genus UBA2316. The sequence continues at coordinate 6,348 of JAYTTH010000433.1, forward strand.
CCGGTGTGGTTTATGCTTTTGAAAGCGCCTGGCTTGCTTGTCCCCAGATAAATCAAATTATCCAGGTGGATGGCAAAACAGGTCAGATTGTAGCAAGCATCGCTACCCTCTCGAACCCTCGGTTTATAACTTCTAGTGAAGACAGCGTTTGGGTGCTGAACCAAGGTGATGGCAGCGTTCAGCGTGTGGATCCAAAACTTTCGGCCGTATCGAACACGATTGATGCAAAGTTAATGGGCGGCGGCGGCGACATTGCCTATGGTGAGGGTGCTATTTGGGTTACTCTTCCTGGCAAACCTGTGAGTAAGATTGATCCCGCAACGAACACTCTGTCTGCATCATTTGTAGGATCCAGCAGTCTCGGCGATGCGATTCGGGCGGGCTTTGGCGCCGTCTGGGTTTCCGGTGGACAATTAAATCGCATCCAAGTTCCTTAGAGATCAGGTGATCTTGATTATCTGGAATAGTATTTCATGCAAAGGCGACCAGGAATTTTAGCATCTTCCCTTCGAATATTTTCTGTAATTACTCCGGAAATAGCATTGGCATGACGGTGGGTTTCCATCATAAATGCCGAAATTGCGTCAGCGAGGACTTTTGACTCTTCGGCTTTAGCTTTTCCTTCAGCAAAATAGCTGGCAATTGCAGCAATAATATTTGGCTTAGCTTTAGAATTAAGTTGCGATGGATTGTATCCAATGATCTTTTTAATTTGAGCGAGAGTTTGACTGCCATTGGTTTCAAAATAAGCCGTAATTTCAGCTCCCAACTTTTCAAAATCTTTGCGAGTTAAATTGATGCCGGATCTAGTTGCCCCTTTTTGGTCAGGAGTTTTACCTGAAAATTGATGATATGATTCCATGTTGGCTTGTTCACGTTTTGCATTGCTGAAAAAAACTCCTTCGTTTCCGTTTGAATAAACACCTGAACCTTTTTCACGAACGATATCCGTAAAATCCCCCGCATAAAACATTTTAAATTTACTTTGACCACTATGAAACGCGCCCAAAAGAGTCACCTGCAAAAGAGCATCATCCCATCTGGTCGTCTTTTTTTGGATTCGACGATATTGTTCAGCTGTATAAATTGCCAAAAAGTTTGTCGCCACTCGAATTGATTTTGTTTTTAGGTTTGGAAGCATCGAGGAATCAGAATTCCCAAGAATTAGAACAATCGATCTGTAAAAATTTGCCATTTCAGCTTTTTCTTCAGCAGCAACGGCTTTACCGAGATTGTCCAAGTACATTGAATCTGACCAATCCCCTACGGCTCCTGATGTCCAGCCATAACTACGGCCACCCATTTCAGATTTTGGAAAATTTATGTGAATGTTGAAAATATTTGGGGCCAGTTCAACGCTCACTCCGCCACCATTTTTCAATTTATCTTCATTGCTGCCGCCCCGCACAGAGCCTTCTTTTTCCATAGCGTCTGAAATAAAATTATGAACCACATCATAATAGGTTGTGCCAATAAATTGCTGCAAAGTAAAATTTGGACTAGCGGCCTGTTTTAAATCATCTAAAGTAAAATCTTTCCCGAAGCTGTTTGTTGCTGTCAAAAATGAATAAAGCATTATCAATACAGGTCTAAGATTAGCAATTGGCACTTTCATGGTTGTCTCCCTGGAAACTCTAAAATTTGAATATAGAAACAAATACCTTGCTAAATCTAGGCCCAATGAATGGCTATACAAATCACTATTGTGGTCGACTGCTGACCAAAAAGAATACAAATGCTTTTTTTAGTCCTTTGATGTGCCCTGGGATTTGCTAAAGAACTTTGGGATTTGCCCTGGGATTTTTTCAGTGCCCAGGGATTTTTCATGTGGTCTCTTTCAATTGAAACTCTCAAACTAATTCCCAAAATATGGAAGCTTGATTACTCAGTGTAATTTTTCCCTGTTCAGAAAATAACAGGAACCAAAATTGTTATAATGCTGACCTCAATTGTCATTTTTAGGATTTTAACGAGTTCATTTTTTATTAAAAACACCGTCTTCTAATTTTAGAGGCCCAGGCGGCAAACGGCCTTCGAGTTGCTGATTACCATTACAACTACAGGATTTGACCCTGTAAAAAAGTGAAAGACGAGGTAGTTATGGCATTTTTTTCAAATATAATTCAGGCATTTACACATGGCGGCTTTGTTATGTGGATCATTTTCTTTGGGCAAGTATTTTCGATCGCGATTGTTATCGAGCGTATTTATGCACTCTATTTCGCTAGATCACTAAATAGCAAAAATTTGGTGAAACAGTTTGAAGACGATATTAAAAAAGGTCGTTTAGATTCAGTTCTGTCTAAAGCTCAGAAACTATCAAAAAAAGAATCGGCCATTTCAAGAGCGATTATTGCTGGCACGCAAGCCGCCTACCATCGCGGTGGCTCTGAAGAAATTCAATCTAAAATGGATGAAGTCCTTCTATCTGAAACCTCGGCCGTTGAAAAGCGCACCGGATTTCTGGCATCGATTGGAAATATTGGTACCCTTGCTGGATTATTGGGAACAATTATTGGGCTGATCGATTCATTTGCTGCTGTTTCAAACAGTAACCCCTCTGAAAAAGCGGCTTTGCTATCGCATGGTATTTCAATGGCCATGTATGCGACGGCTTATGGCCTAATGGTCGCCATTCCCGCATTGGCCATGTTTGCTGTTTTGCAAAACCGAGCCAATTCCTTGAGTGATGATTTAAATCAATCTTCTTTGTCAGTTTACAACTGGCTGACCTACAGTTACGAGCCGGTTACTAAAAAAACCGTTCGTCAGGCTGATCTGTCAAATTAGGAATACATTAGGAATTTGGTTACTTTAACTTTTACGAGGTTGTTATGGGACTTGTGCATGGATCCGGTGGAAAAAAAGATTTGAATGTCGAGCTCAATTTACTTCCGGTGTTTGATATTCTATCTGTCTGTATTTGTTTTTTACTCATGACAGTGGTTTGGATTGAAATTCGATCGTTAGAAACTAAACAGGCAATCGGTGGCCAAGCGATGAATGAAATGGACCCTCGCCCAAGTGTTTGGCTCACGCTAGATGCTAAAAATAATATCACGGTGACTTTTAAATCACCAAAGTCAGGAGAGACAACATCCACTTGGAAATCAAAACGCGGACAGATTGACTGGACCAAAGCGAGCGTTTTTTTAAAACTGGCTAGTTCTAAAAAAATTGAAAACGCGATGATTTTACCAACTAAGACAACTAAATATGATCAAGTCATTCGCTTAATGGACATGTTAAAACAAAATGGAATTATTGATATTGGCCTTTCGCCAATTTAATTGAGGATATACTAAATGAGTACGCATTTTTTTAATAGTCACAAAAAACGAAGTCCGCTTTTACAACAAAAGCGAATTCGCAGCACTGGGGCCAAAAGCTCTAGCAAAAGTTTATTATTTAACATGAACCTCACAACTTTGATCGACGCTTTTTGTATTTTAGTTATCTTTCTTTTATCAAACATGAACGGTCAGCTACAAAATATTCAAATAGGAAAAAATATGATTTTGCCCGCAGCGGCAGGCACGGATGTTTTAGGAACAGGCGTGGTTGTTCGAATGGAACTCAATGACCTGTTTGTGGACAATCAAAAAATATCAGCTGATAGCTTGGTAAAAGCTCTGTTAGACCATAAAACTCCAAAAAAAAATTCCTTAATCATTCAAGCGGATAAGAATTCGGATTACGACAAGATTAGTCTCTTATTGCGAGCTGGCGCTCAAGCTGGCTATGAAAAATATGCCTTTGCAGTTCTTCCCGGCAGTTACGCCGGAAAAGAATAGGAAGTATTATGATACGAGTTTTTCAATGCCTTTTAAATATTTCGGTTTCAACAGGACTCGCGCTCGCGCTGCTTCTGACGCCGATAGTATGGGCTTCTGAAAAACTAGATTTATCGACCCATAACTCGCTGATAGAAAAACTGGAATCTGTATTGTCCAGCCACGGGTCGGATTCTATGTTCAAAAATTCTAAACTCGCTTTACGCTTGGCTGATTTATACGCGGAACGCGCGCGGTTGCTTTCTCTGGAAAAAGAAGGTAAAGGCGACGTCATTTATAAAGACAAAATTCTTTCTGATCGAACTCAAGCCATTAAAATATATTCACAGATTCGTTCTTCATTAAAACCCCAAGAAAAAGGCCGCGTTTTGCTTCAAAGCGCCCACTTACACATTCTAATGCAAAAACAGGATGAAGCCGTTAAAATTTATTCCACGATCCTAAAGTCTTCTCAGCTTCACACGCGAGAGACTGTTTCTATCGCCCAAATTCAAATGGGCGACATCTTATTTTACAAAGGAGAATTTGAAAGATCCTACAAACTTTTTAAAGCGTCTCTGGTTCTAAATGAAAACCCTCGCAAGGGCTACGCTTTGTATCGAGCGGCTTGGTGTCAATACAATATGGGTAAGCCTCGCATCGCACAGGCTCAGCTTGCAGTTTTACTTAAAAATAAAAGCCTATTTATAAAATCTAAAAGCCAAATCATAGATGTCAGTTTTCAAGAAGAAGTTTCGCGAGATCTAGCCACTTTTATGGCTCGCAATGATATCGATAAAAATGATATTCAGACTCTCTCAATTTTAAGCCCAGAGTCCTCTCGTCAGAAAAACTTAGTCTATTTAGCCACCGAACTTGATCGCACAGCTAAAAAACAAAGCGCGCTCTTAGTCTGGAACGTGATAGGCAAGCAAGAAATAGACTTTATTAGCCAACTTGAAGGCCAAATTCAAATTACTAGAATTCAATATGACCTGGGTCACAAAGACCAACTACTTTTGGAAATTGATCGTTCACTTTCACTATTAAAAAGTCCTTCGTGCCTCAATAGAAAAGAGTACAAGGACGAATGCACATTAGGTAGACAAAACTTAAAACGGATCCTCACCGAGTGGGGAAAATCCGAAGCAGGAGCCCCGTCTAACCAATTGATTTTGGGCTTTGGAAAATACACGTCGAATTTTGACGACGCTGAAATGAGCTACTGGGCCGGTCATTCGTCTTTAAAAAGTAAACTTTATCCCGAAGCCTTTGTTGAATTTAAAAAAGCCAGCGTTTTGTTTTCAAAAATGGAATCTTCAACCGATGCTCGGTCTCATCGAATGTTTGAAGGATCTCTGTTGGGCGCCATCGAGGCAGCCGAAAACTCGACTGAAAAGGGTTTGAAGCTTTCATCCTACAGACTTTACCTAGAACTAAATCCTAAAGGCTCTAAAAAGGACGATATTAAATATCAAATTGCTCATTTGTTTTATGAAAGCAATGAATACGCGCAGTCTGCAGACCTGTTTCGAGAAATAGCCGTCGATACTAAAGCGCCTTCTTTATTGCGAGAAAAATCATCAGAATTGTGCTTGGATTCGTCTGTTCTTCTAAAAAATGAAGCACAAATCGAAAATGACTCTCTGTCATTTGCAAAAGTATTCAAGAATCGAACGAACTATTTTTTAAGTATTTCAAGAAAATCAATTCTAAACCAATCTGCGCGCGTTACAAACGGGAAATCATCCACGGTGGCTGAATTGGATGCCCAGTGGAAAAAATTGGATCAAGTTGCAGAGTCTGGCTGGCCCGCTCATCAAATGAAAACGCTCATTAAAAACAAACTTGCTATTTCTATCCGTTTAAAAAATTTGGATATGGTTGCAAAATCAGCAGAACAACTTTTAGGTTTGAACAACCTTTCCAAAGACGAAGAAAACTGGGCACTAGATCATTCTGCTTGGGTTGCCGAAATGAGAATGGATTTTTCAAAAGCTTTGAGATTACTAAAGCTTGTAACACCTAAAAAACAAGCGTTAGCAGACCACCATTTCAAATTGGCACTTTTAATAGAACTTGCTCACCAAGACCCAACAGTAGAATATCATAAATTTTTATCAGTCTCTAAAGACCAGGAAAAAAAGCAGTATGCCGTCTACCAATTAATTAAATACAGCCAAACACCTAAAAAACTATTTATAAAATACGCTAAAGTCCTTAAATCCAATTCACCTCTCTATGCTTCTGCCGGCTTAATTACATATGAACGAACACAAGACTTTACTATTGCCCGTGCTGTCCTTGCTAACAAACCTTCAAATGTTACTTTTGAATCCCAAATATTGGCGCGATCCATTGAACTTAAAGATTTTGATCGATTAAACAAGAAACTAGTGGCAGCCAAATTAACAACAGGCTCTGGAAAATTGTTGCAAAAAAACCTTATTGCCAGATTTAAATTGATAAAAGAGTTAGAGCAAAAATCTAAGCAGGCCATATATAAAAAAGATTCGTCTTTGCAGTTAATTTATCTTGCGCAAGTCGCTTATGAAAATTCAAGACTGGTAAAAGATATTTTAGGACTACCGGTTCCAAAGCAACTGACGAGCCGAGAAAAGAAGTACTATCAGGAACAGCTTCAACTTCAAGTTAAGCCTTACTTAACCCAAGCAATTGAAGTTAAAGACAAGGTTTCTGAATTATGGGATGCGGCCATTAAAAAATCAGTTTTTAAAGATCTTCATGATTTATCGCAGGAAACAGAAAAACCCGGTTCAATTTTAGCGCAATTCGAAATCGCGCGACTTAAAAAATCCGCAGAGCAAAGCGGGCTAAAAGAGAGTCCTTTTATAAACTTTTCTAAAGAGCGCCACAAAGTGGCGGCAGAAGCTTCAAAGTTGCAAAAGAGTATTTCTGAAGATCCTTTTAATTTCAATGACATAGAAAAATTCAAAGCTCTTCAAAAAGAGCTTGGAAGTGGCCCCATGGTTGCTTACCTAGAAACAAGAAGCCAGGAAATTCATTCTGGACTTCATTCTCGGGGAGGTCGAAATTGAGAACACCAATACAGCTGCTATTAATTTCGGCTTTGTTAACCGTTACTTTTCCTATTATCGCTTTTTCTAAAACCATGAATCAGAAAAAAAGTATCAAAGCGGCCATGAAATCTAAAAATTCAAGTTTGACGACAGACGCTAAATTTGGCGACCAAGCCGTAGGTGGAAAATACCAATTGCCAATGGAAGCATTGTCCGTCGTAGAGAATGAAAAGTCTATTGACGATTTAATCGGCGTCCGAAAAAATTTTAGAGACCGCGTTCAGCGCAGTAAAGGGATGAGGTAATCTATGTCCACAAATGCGCAACAGACTATCTACTTTTTAGAAAATGCTAAGGGTCAAGCCGTACGCGCCATTGAATGGGATTCAAATGTGCTTCATTTTATTTTTCGACATGACACACGTCGTGTCGAATCTGTGAGTGATCTTTCAATTCTAAAAGAACAAGGGGTGTCCTATACGCTGCTCGAAACAGTTGAAAAGAAGTTCTTCAATTTGAAACGACGCTACCCGATTCGCTCGATGACCGACGAGCTTAGCTTGGTTGCAGAAAGCGATTTGATTTTACCTAATGTAGAATTAACTTCGGACGATACAAATGATTTTACCACTATTTTAAAACGCACAGGACTGGCTGCTGCTGCTATTGCCTTGTTTCTTTTTGCTATTAGTTTTTTGATCAGTCCAGCCAGTGAAATTAAGGAAGAACTTCAAATTGTCCAGGTATTGGATCGTAAGCAAATTGAAAAACCATTAATTGTTGCCCCAAGCGAGCACCTAGCAACTCGGCCTCACGTAAGCCTACATAAAAAAAACGTAAAGATCCCAAAAAAAATAGTTAAACATCAGTTTATAAAAGCTCGCCAAAAATCGATTCAGGTAACTCAACTCGGGGCGCTTGGTGTTCTTGGCACAATGCAATCCTCCAAACAACGTGGCGGATTACAATTGGAACAGGCACAAACGTCGGCTGGAATTGGTCGCGGTGGATCTGCTGGAAGTGGCGGCGTTCAGACGTCTGCCTATTCTAAAGGTATGTTCGCAGCGCCATTAGGTTCGGGAAATCGTGCAGACGGAGCTGGCGGCTACGGGACCAAAGGCAAGGGCGGCGGTAAAGCTGGCTATGGAAAAGTTACCTTGGTTGGTTCCAATGCGAATTCATTTTTTGAACCCATCGAAAGCGAAGCCTGGAGCGATGGAGGTCTGGATAAAAGCGCAATCGCCGCGGTTATTTTTAGACACCTAAGTGAAGTTCGTTTTTGCTATGAGCAAGGTTTGCAAAAAAAACCAAATCTATCGGGCCGAGTTTCTATGAATTTTATGATTGGTCCTTCAGGCGCCGTATCGACCGCTCAAGTGAACAATTCAAGTTTAGGGCACCCGCCTGTTGAACGATGTATCCGTGATCACTTGAAAACTTGGAAATTTCCTCAACCGCAAGGTGGAGTGAACGTAAAGGTAAGCTATCCTTTTGTTCTTCGCCGCGTAAGTGACTCTTAAAGGAGTGCCTATGA
>JAYTTH010000434.1:0-3897 GCA_043745515.1 Pseudobdellovibrionaceae bacterium
CAACCACCAACCCTTATGTTCCGCGCTCACCACGATTCTGTTTAGAGACGCGGCAGCCAGGTGCACAAACTACTTTTTAGGAATTTGGATGACAATCAACGGATTTATCGCACTTACTGATTGACGGTGATACGATCCCGCGTAAAGAGTATTAAACATGAAGCTAATCACGATTGGGCTTGTCCAGCTTTCAGTTTTAGTATTGATCGCGGGCTATTTATATTACACCCGAATACATTCTTATGCATAAAATGATTCTCATTTTTATTTCAAGGCTGATGATGGTCATCGAACTCGAATGGACGCCTCAAATGACCTCGCGATTCAGCTTTCTCGCAATAAAACATTAATTTTACCGACAGCCAAAGGACAAACCTGTAAATTGGTGATAGAGGAAGAACACCGGTTTATTCAATGCGATGGCCAAAAAGGCAAAATCGAGGTCATCAGTCTTTAATCAGTAGAAAATCTTGTCGACCTCGGCGAATTCATGAAAAAACAAAAGGATAGAAAATTCGATCGCTATACCAAGTCATCGATGAGAGACCTACCACTGTCATTGACGAAAATCGAAATCGATGTACTACCTGCGAAAATCTATGATCTTTCTAAAGACTATTTTGATCCACGAGAACCTGATAGCCCAGATATATTCATCGTTTTGAAAGATAATTCGCAGACGATCTGGCTAAAAGATGCCATGCGAACAGTTTTTGACTGGAGTCGGTTACAGATTATCACCTTGTTGGAATTTGGTATTGGCTTCGGGAATAAAGCGACTAAAAAAGGTGATATTTTCAAATTTAAAAACTTCGATCTGGTATTCGATGGGTATCGTGAACTAAGTTCGGAACAAAAAAGTAGATCGGAAAAGTCAATCGCTTAGGGGAACCAATCGCATGAAGAAATCAGCGTATACTTGCCGATCAATGGGCTAAACATTGCGAAAGCGTGATGTTTAGCTCCAGTATTCGTGATTATTTAGACCACTTTGCTTATGTTCAATTAGTCGCATTGGGGAATGCCAGCCATTCCTCTCACTATGCAGTGCTATAAAGAAGATAATCTACATTGGGAATTTGTTCTTGATGACATAACAGGGTTTCACTGGATCAAAGATCGCCTGCGTTTTAGTCCAAAATTGTTAAAGGAACAATGGATAAAATGGTGGGGCGAGCAAATCAATAGATAGAATTTAGCTTTCAATGGGAGTGTAACTTCGTGTCCACTTTCCTGGGGCCAGACCAGACATCGTCGTTTTGGCCCCAAAATTGAATTTATTTTCTTTAACCACTTAAGGAAATACTAAGTCAATGCTACAAAGATTTTATTCTATCCTACGGTTAGTAGTGTCAATATTATTTACACTTGTCGTTTCGATATCGGCGTCAGCGGCTCAACCGACTATTTTGATTGTTGGTATGATTGATGAAGCCATGCCCGGACACCAATATACGGAATACAAAAAGTTATATCAGAAAATGTACCCTAACCACGAAATTATTTTAGCGCTATCAAAGTTCCACAAAAATCAAGAATCCACTGCGAAGTACGGTCGTAGCGAAGTGCTAGATCGTTTGCAGGGTATCGACTTCTCTGGCAAAGTCGTTAGCCACATTATTTTAGCCACTCACTCCAACACTTTTCAATATTCAGACTCGAGTCGTTACACCTACCTATTGGGCTTGGGACGTTTTGATGAGCACGGACCGGATGAGGAGTTAGCCGAAGTCCTCGATATTTTTCGACATAAAGTATCCTCAAAAGTCACCGTAGTTCTTACGGGATGTTCCACTCTTTGCGGTACCAAACAGGAAGTGGAAAGTCGGGCTCAATCCTTGATGAATTACATTGGGGCAAGCGATGGGACTCTGTTTGGTGCAAACACATCTACTACTAAAACTGGCTCGGTCCTTCTTAGACGACCTTTCGACTGGGTTAAGATGGCTTTCTTTGGCGGCGTCTCTTCTTTACTTTTTTTGCCTTTAATGTACATAGCTTCAGGGTCGGCACAAATTACCTCCCTAATGGGAGCCGGTATAGTGGCCGCTATTATGATTCCCGATTTAATAGATTACGCCCAACATTGGAGTGAATATAGCTCCGTGACAGGTTGGTTTTTACAAATGAAAAATCGAAATATCGAACGCTCTACCCATTTATCACCGATTAGTTTTAGAGATAAAATTTATGGTCTACATCCTCAGCGCCTAAGCTGCAGTGATTTTTATTTATGAACTCAACCCACAACACTTATGGTCCGCGCTCACCACGATTCTGTTTAAAATGACGAGAAGGCTGTTCACATTTTACTTAAGTCAGATTCAGATAGCTGCAGACTATGCCACATTCTTAGAATCGCTGAATTTGGGTTTAGGGGTGAAAAATCAAATATCCACTTTGCGAATGTATGCAACGGAAGCGTTGGTCAAGATTAGACGATTTGAATCTCCGGGAATTTACGTACTAATTGTTGATGATCAAACTCTAAAAATTTCGAGTCTTCAGCTTTTTGACGAGGCAACATTTTTCAGTGTAAATCAGTTTAAAACTCTCCTCGCAGTCGTTCCTCAAAATAGTAATGTAGAAAAAGTGAAAATTAGAAATTATTCGATAGTTTCAAATAGAGCTACTCTTCAGAAATTCGAGAATGAATTAGCAAATGCAAAGCGGATAGAGATAAAAAAAGAAACATGTGCAAATGCGTTCTCTGTGCTGAGACTTCAAGTAAATTATTGGTATCTCTGTAGTGAAGGTAACAACGTTACAAATGGAAACGCGTTTCTGGCCGCATGTAGTGGTGATGGCACATATTTTAAACGAATCAGTAGTGCAGCCGAAAACGAGGATGATATGAGAACTCAATACAAAAAATTGATCGATAACAATTGTGTGATTGTCAATATCTACGGACCCATTTTCGACTCGATTTGTAAAAGTAGGACCTGGCCATAGAAAAAAGCAAATTCGTAGGAAAAAGGCAACAGGCTCGCACAAAAATGCCCAAAACTGCTCGTGCTGGCAGGACGGACAAACAAACTCTTTGCCTTCATACTTGGTCTTCCAGACGAGCGCGTTTACCGGGAATGGACCAAAATGCGACATTGAAGCTGGCGTTTCAAAACTAGACGAAAGGGATTCAAGTTGATACAGTTTTCAATTTTAAGGTTCGCATTGCTGAATGCTAAGTTATTCGATATAATTTAGTGATGATCCGCCCTATAAAAATCTTGATTTTTGTTCTGGCTGTAGTACTGATTTTAGATAATGGATGTGGTGGCTTCTCGACTAATTTGGGTAGCCTCGCAACCCTAGCCGATAGGGCCGATGCCCCGTCTAGTACAGAGCAAGCAACTCCGGATTTTGAATCCAAACAGATTGGACAAATCCAAAGATTTGCATTCAGCGACGCCGATATTGATTTTAACGGAACGACTGATGCCCTTACCTATGACAGAACAAAAGACGACTTATCTGTACGCCTATTTGGCGAGCTTCAAAACGGGCATCCTTACATCAGAGACGAATTAAACGACTGCAAAAAACAAGATTATACAGCTGGTGGTAATGTCGACTATTGTTCAGAATGGGCGCGCCCTGAAGAATCTGTAGCTCAAGTCGGCCTCGGGGAAAACAACACTTCCCAGGTTACTTTAATCAATTTAAAGCAGAAAAAGTCCGCTGATTTTTCTACCACACAACCAAGTCCTTTACTTTTAGTGTCAGACAAAGAGATTTTTGCATTTAAAGTTTTCCTAGAAAATGAAAATAGGTCAGCACAAAGAAAAAAGGCCCTACCGTTACGGATGAAACTAAGCTCGTTAAAAATACCAATCAAGTTTGCCTATCAAAATGATCAAGTGACTCAATTCGTAGGTATTTATCAATTAAAAAGTG
>JAYTTH010000435.1:0-3893 GCA_043745515.1 Pseudobdellovibrionaceae bacterium
CCAACAAATGGCCCGGTGCTGCCTGTTGTAGCCAAAACGGTAAGTTTGGATTCCATATGGGACAATTCATTTTCAATAGATTTACGAATTACACGTTCTAAATTGTCTATATTATTCAAGCTGCTTTTTGTCGGATCATTTTTAATTTCAGTAGGACGGCTGTCAGCCAGTTTTTTCATTTCCAAGTATGCGGATTTAAAAACTCGGGCCAGGGTGCTGTCGCGAAATTTATCCAAATCGTCGTACAAATTTTCAAGGGAACTAGATTTCCAAAAATAGGAAAGAAATATCTCATTGGTTAATTTAATTTTTCTAAGAAGCTGCCACTTATTATAGGCAATGCCCCAGCAAATTACACTGAGGCCAATTAATATAAACAAAGTAATCTGGACAACAAAAGAAGCCTGAAAAATAGCATCTAATGGCCCTGTTGAAACTGCGACTTTATCCATGACTTATCACCTCACCAGCCATTTTATGGTGCGCAGCCATAGGGTCAATCTATTTTTGGTTACTTTGCACGAGTGATTTGGCTTTTTGAATCCAAATATCCTGTGTTATCGTTTCAGAATCCGCTTTGATAATTAAATCCTTGATCTGGGTGTCAATCTGGCTCACAAGGCTTTTTCGATCTATTAGTTTTTTATCTCGAAGCGAATCTATTTGAAGCCATTCTTTTAATGTGTCCTCCGGCAGCATATTGGGCGTTTCGATTGCGAGCTTCATTTTGTAAAGCACATCAATTGTTGAAAACAGGGCTTGATTAAACGATGAAACAATTGGTCCCCACTTTAATACCACATCGTATCGCAAAACAGCGGCTGGATAGTTTGGCATTAGCATTCCGCGAAGGACTCGAGTCGCATAGTAGTTACCAATTTTTAAATGATAGTCCGCATGGTTATTTCGTGCCACACGCATCATTCCTTCAATTGTTTTAATGTTTGGTGAATTGGGATATTTGTCTGTGAAACTTTTAAAACTTAGATTTTTAAGATAGGGATTTTCGTCATTTTGTCTTTTTGAAATTCCTAGTGCATACTCTGTCCATTCTTGTGATCGCTCGGAACCCGCCTTCATCATCATAAAATTGACTGAATTGATCAAGACAAGATGAACGTCTTCAACTTCGGGGGATCCCCGCATATGATCCATAAAATCGTTGCCCTCGTTTATGGCAGCAGGATAGTCGTCAGCTAAAACATAAGACATAACTATTTCTTTCCAGGCTTGATTGTAATAAGGACGGACTGGCCATTGGCGGCGAACTTCTTGAAAATACTGAACTGAATCGCAATCTTTTTGCTTGGCTCGTAATTCGTAAGCCTTAGCAAGTAATTGCTCGGCCGGCTGATCTGGTAAATGTTTATAGGTATAAATTTCAGGGCAGCCTGCTTTATCAAATAGAAAATCTAAAAAGCCGCTTTTTTTTGCCCAGCTACTAATAGTATCGGAAACGACATTTTGAGCACTAGCTACATTAATGACTAAAATTAAAGAAATAACCCACTTCATATTCATTTGACTCCCTCACATTTTATTTTTCAATTATGTAGAAACGAACAAAGCAATTTTAAATCCAACGAAAATAATGGTATTTTTATGTGGCTGTTAGCTCCAAACGAATTGAGCGAATTTGCGGTGACTATTTGCGAGACGCCGGTGACAAACTTCTAAGTAGTTAAGATTGTTTTGGTAACTATCAATTGATTCTATGCATATAAAAAAATTATACGACAAATTTTGGCGTGCAATCGTTTTATAAAATTTTTTCATATCGTTGTAATTCAATCATGAAATTCCTGCGCTCAAGTTGTCACTTTAGATATTTATTTCATTTTTTTTCAGCAGCACAAATTTGGCACTGCATTTGATATAGGGAATACTCGAGATGATTAAGAGGGGGCCTCCTTAAAACATCCGTTACTAAAATTTTAAAGGAGAAAAAATGAACACATCAAAATTAATTTTGTCGCTTGTTTTAAGCGCAGGATTTTCTTGTTACGCGATAGCGGACACGGAACAAACACCAGCAACTACTCAGGTTACACCATGGCTTCGGGTAGGCGCAGAAGCTAATGTTGAAACATCAGCTTCTAAAGTAGCTAACTATGAAGCCTCGTTGAAGGCCGACGTAAGTTTACGATTTGAAGTTCTTATGAGAGAAGGCATCAAGGCCGTGATTAAAGCGCGACTTGAGCAAACTCTAATGGAAAACGGCGAGAAAAACGACTGGCAGAAAGTCAATATCGACAAAATGATTGAAGAAGCCTACATCCAAATTGAAACAGACAAAATTTCTGGATTACCTCGTGCCATTATCACCGTGGGTAAACAGACAATGGCGTTTGGTCAGGCGTTCACAGAACTTCCTATGTTTCGTGATGCTTTGCTTTACAACTTGAATGCAGAACGCGAGATGTTGGGTCTGACTGTTACTTTACCTGCCAACTTTTTAAAAGTTGTGGATTCAATCGCAGTTAGCATGTACGAAACAGGTGCAGGCGATTTTAAAGTATCAGATCAAAAGGGACTTTCTATAAAAGCGTCAAAAGCTTTGTCTGAGCAACTTCAATTGCAAGCGTCTGCATTGGTAAAACAAAATGCAAACATGACATCCAAAGAAACACGTGGAAGCATAGGGTTCGTATACTCTGATGCTAACGGCAAATACAAAGTGTGGGCAGAAGGTTTAGTTTTCAATAACAATCCAATTAACCCGGACACTAAGTTAGGCGCCCAAATCGGTGGATCTTATCAGTTGGGCAAAGGCGCGATTGTAGTTGAATATCAATATCTTGATAAACAAGCTAAAGAATTAGCGGTAGCTTACAATTTGCCAGTAAATGCTTGGTTAGTTATTGCTCCTGAAGTTCGATTTAGACACAGCGACAATGGTCAGCCAAACAATACCACAGTTGGTATCCAGGCTCGAATCATGCTTGACCAAATCAACACTAAAACACTGAAAACAAAAAGATAGATTCTAGGAATAGATTCTAGTCAAACAAGGGCCAGCTTTCTAAAGCTGGTCCTTCCGCATTCTATCCAAGCTTTAGGATTTTAAAGGCTTTTTGCCAAGGGGCTATGATAACCCCATCGGATTTTCTGATGGTTTTTTCATCACACACACAAACAAGTTCTGACTCAGGAAAATCCTTTTTGAAATGATTGAGATGTTTGAGGTGTCGCGCTTCGATTTTTTCGGTTGATTTAATTTCAACCAGAACTATTGATTTGTCTGGGCGTTCAATAATTAGATCAATTTCAGCATCATCTTTTGTTCTTAAGTAAGAAAACTTGTAATCTAAGTGGTTGTATTCATTCAGTCGATTGCATTCATTAATAAACCAGGATTCAAATAATTTTCCATATTCAGAGGTCTGCTTTTTTATAGGAATCGAAAGTTGTTTCTCGATTGCTCTTTTTAATTTTGCATACAAGCGGGCAGAAACAAACGAAACGGAGTCAAGTTGCGGACCGCTTGCTCGGCAACAACTTCTTCTTTTATGTAATTATCCAGATAGGACTTCAAATAGAGTGCTTTATCCTGAGGTTTTTTTAAATGAAAGATTTCTGGAAGACTTCCCAAAGTCAATTGATGCTCAATATTCATTTCTTTTCCGAGTTCTATCGCCGTCAAGGGATAAAGAAAGTAGCGGAAGGCTCTGCCGGCAAGTAGGTTGGCTCCCATGCGCCTGAGTTTTCTGCTACTGGAACCTATCATGCGGCAGTGAGCTTTGCCAGTGGATCAAATTTTTTTGGATTGGTATCGTTGAAAAACAGTAAAAAGCAAAAAAAAAGGCTCGAAGACTACTCTGAAACTAAACCTCATATTTAAAGGCGGGTGGCCATGATAACAACTTTAGGCTTCCCAGTACTAGCTGGGCATG
>JAYTTH010000436.1:0-14534 GCA_043745515.1 Pseudobdellovibrionaceae bacterium
ACGAGATTGGCAAAAAGGCAGAGGGACTGGTTGAAGGCGTAGAATTTGACTTGTTTCAAATTTTGCCGGATCGACTGAATGATCTGAGCGGATCTGCAAAGCCTATCGTCCTTTATTTGCATGGCGAAGATGAAAATAAAATGGATGAAGCCGCTCTCGTATTAAAAAAAGAGCTGACGGATATTAAAGGTCTGGATTCTGTGCGAATTGAAGAGCCCGAGAAGACCACGGAGTTAATTTTTAATCTAGATCAAAGGTTGTCGCGAGCTTTAGATTTGAATCCCAACATGGTGACTGAAAATGTTAAATTCGGAATTTTCTCTCTCGATTCCAGCTCGGTTCAGATAGGACCGCAAACCGTTCCTATCCGATTGCGCAGCTCGAGCCAATCTAAAGTATCATCACTGGCTGACGTTTCTATTTATACGACAAAAGGTGGACTAGAGAAAGTAGGGCGCCTCGGAACTATCGAGGAATCAAAAAGTCGAATTGAATCCAATCATATCGATGGATCTCTGGTGCGTACTATCACTGCGGAACTTTCGGGACGTGATTTGGGCAGCGTAATAAAAGATATCCAAAACAGTCTAAAGAAAAATCAAATGGAAGGTATTTATCCAGAATTAGCTGGTGACTACCAAATGCAACAGCGCTCGTTTAAGGAATTGATTCTAGCATTTCTGACTGGCATTGTGCTAATTTTTATTACCTCGCTATTCTTTACAAATAGATTGAGCGTCGCCTTGCCACTAACCATTTGTTCGGTCGTTCCGCCTGTTGTGGGCCTTGTTGGTTGTATTGTATTCGGAATTCCATTGGATGTTAGTTCCTCATCCGGTTTGATTTCGGTCACAGGGATCGCCGTGGCCAATAGTTTTATGGCTCTTTCCGCGATAGAGTCATTACCTAATTACGAGCACCAATTGTCAGAGTCCGTAGTAAGGGGGATGTTGAGCCGCCTGCGACCCATCCTAATGACCAACACAGCTGCCATGGCGGGTTTTGTACCAATAGCTATTGGTTTAGCACAAGGAGATGAAATCTTGCGACCATTTTCAATTGCGGTCATCGTGGGATTATTCGGTGCTATCTATACGACCTTATTTTTAATGCCACTTTTCTATAACCATTATGCAAAACCTCATTTAAAGCCAACGACATAAAAGGTACACGTTAAATCGAACTTTCAACGTTTACAGACTTAAATGCAAATATAATCTTGAGGGGATAGGCCGGTACTCTAGATAGGTACCGGTTAGCAGGACAAACAGTCGGTTTTAGAACTATTTTCTGGGAACAATTTTGTTTTGGTCATCTACGAAACCTTCCATTCGGGCTAGTTGCACGATTGTATTGGAAAGCATTGCATCGATGTTCTTTGCCGAAGTTTGAAGCCACATGTGGGTAGAGGAATCTTTCGGATATTTCACAATACACTCTTTTGTGTACGCGCTGAATGCCCGTACTTTGTGTAATATTTCTATCAAATAAGTAGGACATTCACATTCAATCATATCTGCATTTTTAGAAAGTTCAGTCAGCGCATCTTGTGTTAGGTACCCATTTTCAAAAATCACTCTCTCTCCTGTTAAAATTTCAAATAAAAATATTAGTTGGTAGAAGCCAGTACGTATTAGGAATGGATTTAAAACCTCGTACTTCACGAGCTGGCATTTTTTTGAACATCAGACTTTCTTTACAGGCTTCAAAAACGGATTCTGAAACCAAGCAATCTACGGTGAATTCTTTAGTGAGGCTTTCTATCCGAGCGGCTAAATTTACGACATCACCAAAAACTGAAAATTCGGCTTTGACGCTTGTTGAAATAACTCCGGACGCTATCAATCCTGAACTTATTCCAATTCCAACAGCTACAATAATTTGTTGGTCTAAATAGCGCTTTAAGTTTAACTTTTCCACACTGGCACGAATTCTAACCGCACACTCACACGCATTTTTAGCATGATTTGATTCTTTTTCTAAAATTCCAAAGTGAGCCAAAAATCCATCTCCAGTGAATTTATCGATAACGCCACTACAGGCCTCAACAACCATTCCAAGCTCGGACAAAACTGTATTTCCAAACTCCAGAACTTCCATCGGATCGTGTTGATCAAACAGACTTGAAAATCCTCGAATATCTAAAAACATGATAGTCGCAACGTCACGACTGGGTGGGCGTTTTAACAAAGCCTTGGCTGAGCTCATCCAGACATCGTAATACCTAATCGACGAGGCGCAAATGTTTTTTAAGACGCTAGACTATTGACCTATGGCCTATTTCCAATTTTTTACAGGTGCACTGGGCCCTCAACTGCTTGATCACAATCTCTAGATCACAGGTCAAGAATGTTACAGATTGCGGAATGTCGTCGCGAGGCCCACATAAATCTAAAGTTTCTGCGCGGCCAATCGACTTCTTTATATTCTACATTCCTAAGGCATTAAAACCGTATCAATCACATAGATAATTCCGTTGGTTGCAAGCACAGGTTTAACAATCACTTGTGATTTATTTATGAACAGGCGGTTTTGATAAACCTGAACAATTACTTTGTCGCCCTGTAATGTTGTAATAGTGCGCTCTTTAAGCAAATCATTTACCGACTTCAAACCAGACACAACATGGTAGGTTAAAATCTTAGACAGGGTCGGCAAGTTTTTTAACAAAGACTCGACCGTGCCTGCTGGAAGTTTGGCAAATGCCGCGTCTGTTGGAGCAAATACTGTCAGTGGGCCAGGACCAGCAACAGCTTTCACTAAATCGGCTGCTGTTAAGGCAGCTACTAGTGTTTTGAACTGACCAGAAGCAACAGCAATTTCAGCAATATTTTGCATAGGCATGCTTGTATTACTTCTAAGGTCGCTTTGCGCATTGGCGCTGATAGTAACGAGTGCTAAAAGAGTCGTTGTAACTAGAACAAGTAACTTTTTCATTTTATCCTCCTCAGGATTTTATAGTTTTTGTGATTTTCGCAATGATCCTCACAAAAACGAATATGCTGCAGTTGGCCCGACTAAGGTAGAGCATAGATCTCAACAGGTGTTGCGGTTTTAGCAACACCTTGACGAGCCCTGAAAATGCCGCTATTCCGCCAGTCTATGATTTCACTTCGTAGTTTTTCATTGTTGCAGATCGAATTGATTGCCACGCTCCCCAGAGCCAAAGGCATTCGTGATTTAGCCCGAACCTTAGATCTGGATGCTGCCGTGGTGTCTCGTCGTCTTAAGGATGTCGAAGACACTTTGCGAGTTCAATTGTTTGTTAGGTCTAAAAAGGGAATTTTGCTTACGCCTCGGGGGCAGGAAATAAGTACGATTTGCCAAAACATTTTGATTCAATCTAAGCAATTGTCGGAGAGTCCTAAATCGTCAACATGGTCGAAAAAAACTTTAGTCACTTGCGGATCACGTGCTTTTATGAACATTCCTTTTGCCGAATCGGTAACCCGGATTGACAGCGATAAGTTTCGATGGCGCTTTGTCGATTCTTCGCCGCAAGATCTGCTGCGTGCCAGCCTAGTTGGCTCGGTAGATGCTGCACTTCATCTAGAAGATTGGTCATGGCCCTCATCATGGCAAACTGAAAAATTAGCTAATATGACTTGGGCCCTGGTGACCAAATATAATCACCCTTTGAAACAAAATTCCAAGCTGAATGATATCAAACAGTTTCCATTTATCGTCGCGTCCTATCTGAATCAAGACCGCGTTGAAAGAGCCACTGATCTTTTTAAATTGAAATGGAGCGAACGCATTTTAGGCCACGAAGCCCAAACCACATCGGTCATGAAATCTATTTTACTTTCGACCCAGCACTTGGCTTTTCTTCCTCTGATTTCTGTTTCAGAAGAAATTAGAAAAAAAGATTTAAAGATTATTTCAGTCCAAGAACTACCTTTGGTCAATATGCCAATATCTCTTTCTGTTCACCAAGAGCGCCTTAGCCAGGCGGCCCTGCAGTTGCTTCGGAAAGCTGTTATCGAGTTAGACACTCTGAATAGTTTTCTGCTTTCAGAGTATAAACCCTCGTCTGGAAAACCAGAAAGCCCGATTGAACTAAATAACATAAAGCTGAGCTTGTAGATACTTGAAAAGTACATTTTTATTCGTAAGGATAACTTGCTCATTCCCCGGTTTTGTTCGACGTGCTTGAAGGTTTTATTTTTTGAAATTAGTAAAAAATCGTATATAGGATTTTAATAGGTAAAGATCGCCAAAAAGATTGGCCATCATCCCAAAGAAAAACAAAATTCCGAGGTCGATCATATTTACGAAATTCGATAGGGCAAATATTAGCGGAATGGACATCAATAAAAAACTCATAATCAGCGTAGGCTGCGATAAGGTGTCGACTTTTTCATTCAGTTCTTTCTTGCGCGAGGAAAACATGTATTGAATGGCATTGTCGCCAGCTAGCCCAAGACATATTGAAGCAAAGATACACGTTGTGTAGTTTATGTTTACTTTTGTTAACCACAGGACGGATACAACAAAGCATGGTCCCCAAAATGACGACAGCAGTATGGGTAAAATATTTTTTGTTTTGGTTACATAGGCTAAGACAACCAACACCAGGGCGATCAATATCAATCCACTCATCATACTTTCATATAGGGTTCGGGGCACGCGTTCTCCAAACTCGGTATAGGATACCAATCCATTGGCCAGCTCGCATTGCCCCTCACATATTTTGTCGACCTCGGTTTTTAATTTCCGAATGGACGTGATTTCAGATTCGCTGATATATAAGACCAATTGTCCCAACGAATGAATACTGCGAAATTTTCGAAAGTAGAAGCTTTCGCGAACCTCATTTATCAGCAAAGCGTGCAGATTTTTGGGCGTTTTATCTAAATAAAATTTCATCACATCATTTGGGTTTTCGACAGCGACGACAAATGATGCTTTTTTTAATTTTTCAACAATTTCAGGTTGGGATTCTATTGTGTCATAGTCGTAAAACAGCACGGACACTTGCGTTTCCCAGCCGCGATCGGATTTGATACGATTCAGCGATTTCATGAAGGGGTGCTCGCTACTAAACACTTTTGTTGGTGAATCATTGGTGATCAAATTTTGCGAAGCGGGAATCCACGATATAAAAAATAGACTTAAAACAATCGTCAATATTTTACCGGGAACCAAATGGCTTAGTTTTGTCAGCAGTCGGCTAGAGAAGCCGATTTTAGGAATGTTGGATTCTAAGCGTACTATGGGAAACGTTTGTTCGATCGCAGGCAGCAGTAGAAAAATAACAGCCCATTCGACTAGGCAGCCCATCGCAGTGACTAAACCAAATCGTTGAATTATTTTCAGATCGGAGGTGACCAGCGAGAGAAAACCAATAAAGGTTGTAATTGAGGTAAAGAAACTAGGAACGATGAGTTTTCGATAGGCCGTTTTCCAGTTGTGGCCATTTCGCTGCCTTAGAAACACGACGAAAATGAAATCTTCTAGGGTCGCTATTGTCATAATGGAAAATATACTTTGGGTCAGAAAATCAATAGGGTAATTGAGCACGCCCAGAAGCCCCGTGGTCACAATTGTTGTGTACAAAAGACTCAGAATAAGGATCAATCCTGATTTGAAGCCACCGAAAAATATTTTGAAAGTGACTAAAAGAAAAAATGCGATCAAAAGATTTAGCCACTGCGATTGGGCATAGCCGTGGGCCACGTAGACTTGAAAGGCGCCGGTTCCAGTAAAGTCGACTTGGAACTGATCCGCAGGGAAGTCTTTCAAAATTTGATCTAGCGTAGTTTTAAAATCGGGCGGGGTGGCCTCATCTTGAAAAAATATATCGATCACAACATCATTTGTCTTATTGCCTGATAGGATAGTTTTCCAAGGCGATGTTTTTACTATTTCGCGCCAATGCGGATTCATCTGAAGAGGAAAAGACTCACAGTTCAATTTCAAAATGTACGGATAAGTATATCCCATTTCGCTAACGGCAATGGTTCTTAAGTCATAAACACTTTCTATTTTTCGAATGCTTGTATTGGATAAAATGAGATTTTCAAAATAGTTTCGAATGCGACAGTGCTCTGAGGCATTGAACTCTGTGTTATCGATCCTAGACAAAAGTAAAGTTAGGTTGTGTTTGCGATGAAAGTCAGTTCGTAGTTTTTCTAGCGAAGAATAAGTCGAAAAATCAGGTGTGATCGTTTCTTGAATATCGTAGATAGTTTTAACTCGAGCCGCAAAAAAAATGGAAACAAGTAGGATCAATGTAAAGGCGCTAATTACCCAGACTGGATATTTAAAAGAAATCTTTAAGATTCGGTAAAAAAAGACACTCAGTTTTTTCATATTGCAATTGTAATGATAATTATAGAAACTTTGTGTGGGTATCAATAAATTCGAGATTAAGGAGTATGACATGAAGCGAGCTGCGATAAGTGTTTTTTTATTTTTGGGGTGTTTCAGCGCCTTGGCTGCACCAAAGAAAAAGCCAATTAGCGATATGGCCGATGTGCCTTATGTTATGGCAGTAGAGCCTGAATTAAAGATGCCAAATTACCCTATTGCTAAAGAGGCAGACTTCAAGCAACAAATGCTGGAAGCAAAAAAACGCGGTAAACGTGAAATCGCCGGATCATTTAATAAAGTGGAAGCGGATGTAGAGCCATTTAGAAATCGTGTGTTAGCGCTTAAAGACACTCCCGGGTCTTCGAAGGCCGCTGATGAATTAGATCAGATTTTGTACGAATTAGAGCAAGACAGCATAAACAGCAGCAAGTCATCTGAAGATTTACGATTTTTTGCAGCGCAATTGACTCCGCTTCGTTCGTTTCGAGGTTTTTTTCACAAGGTTAGGAAGTTAGCTAGAAGTTATCCGGTCGTACAAAGTTATTTAGTAACGATGGCCAAGCAAATGGCAACCAACGTAAATATTTTTCTTACGGACGATCAATCAGGTCATATGAAAGTAATGTTTCGTTACCTTTCTGAACCATACAATTTCAATTCGGATAGACCAGAAAAAATTAAATTTGGTTATAAAAACCCTGAAAATTTAAAATCCTATGGATACTATGCATTTTCGTCAGAATCTGAAATTCAGAATTGGCTTTTAGTTGATGTCCTTCCTAGATTAGAACTGGCTATCGAGCGACTGAGCGCCGTCAATTTGGAAAAGAAAACGGCTGTTTGGGATAACAAACTGATCGCAGGAACCAATGACTATCAAGATAACGTCGATCGTTATCGTGGAATCAGCGAAGGAGAAAAGAATTCTGTACTTTCAAATTTCGAAGGAAACGCATCAAACATTCTTGTTTTCTGCAGTTATAGCAACAATGGTTTGTTAGCTCTGGTTCGCGAGATGGGCTTTTTGTATGGTGTGGAAGAGATGGATAGATACAGTCCAATCGAGAACATAAAAGATATAATTAAAAAACAAGATACCGATGTAGTTCTAAAAGGGGCTTCGGCTAAAGAACGACGCGATAAAATTAAAAACTTTATCGCTGCACAAAAACTCACTGCCGAAACTCCACAAAAATTATTTACATTGCTGCCATCTGGAAAGCAAAGAATGAAGCAAGCCTATGGTCATGCGATAAGTTCAAATTACTTTGCCAATTTAGCCTGGGAAGAATTGCGAGTGAGAGACTCAGACGAAAATATGGCTTTAAATGGCGCTTTGTTTAGACCTTTTATTAGTGTCACGAATAAAAGTTTAACAGCGATGACGGGCGCTTTAAAGGGCGGTCTATCTCAAGAACAAATTGATCAAGCCAAAGCAGGGACTTTGGAATTGGATGAAAAAACTTTAGATAAGCATTTCTATCCCATACGGTCAGCAATCTCGGGTGACATCATTCAGGCGAATGTAATTAAATTTTTCTACGCGCCGCCACAGTCTCTAACGTCGTTTCTTCCTGTTGATTTCAATAAAGAACCGGTTCAGCTAATATCAGATGTAAAAACTCTATCTGGCGTTCCTGTTCCCTATCGAAATTACTTCCATGGAACAGCAACGAATTGGGATTTTGCCAAGTTCAGACCGTATTTTAAAGTGGGTTCCGAAGGTGCTATTCTAGATAAAGATGATGATATTAAAAAAGTATTGCGTGTGACCAATCAGAGCTGGGGTGGTTTAATGATTGGAATGAGTTTATCTAGCGTTCTGCTGTAGTAACTTGTAGCCAAGCGATCGCAGTGTTGTTCTTGCCTTGTAATGTGGTGATGAAAAAAGTCCACATTACAGGACCCTAATTTACTCTACCGGCGTGTGGTAAACAATAAATGTTGAATCTTCATGGACTACATCTTCGACTTCGTAGTGATAGATAGCTTCGATAAATTTCTTGTCGTTCTTAAAAACAGCCTTTTGAAGATCGAAATTTCCGTCTTTATTGTTTTCTTGCAACCCCGTTTCGCCATGGGACGCAAAAAACAAACCTTGAAAATAATTCTCGGCACCATTTGGAGGCAAATCTATTGTAAATTTATTTTTTGGTTCCGATGGATCTACACACGTAAATTGAGCCGTCACCAAGGGGTTCGGGCCAGTTATTAAAAATTGCGGTTTACGTCCCGCCATCATATCGCCAATAAAATTGGCTACTTCAACCGTGCCATCTGCCGGGTTCAAACTGTTTCGGGTGCAAATCATTGGGACGTTATTCATATAAAAATCATAAACTGCCACTTTGCCTTCTTGAAAATCATATAAGCGCGAATTCTCGCCCTTTTTGTTCGTAAACCCAGCGGCTGAGGCAATAATGCCGTTCAACGTAAAAGTAATTTCAAATTCAGACATTGCCGTTAATCCATGACTAACACTGCGCTGTTCACCCATCCAGAACTCGGTTTCCATAAAAAATTTAAATTTCAAACACTGTCTAGCATCATCATCGACGACGCCGACTAAACTTTCATCACCCATCATTCCGGCCACACGTTGAATCCGTAGATATTTCAGCACAGCTTCTAAAACTTTATTTTCAACCTTACACAGCTGACGAGCCTCTTTAAAACACAATGATTGAGTCGACTGGACGACATCGGCAAATGCCGATTGGCCGCCCGGTCCCACCATCGTAGCCATATCAAAACCCATGACCACACCTTGGCGATTCCAGGTTAAAAATTGGGCCAACGCATCCGCGCCACCCTCGCACGTTTTGGCCGCCAAAATCTTTGGAATCACTACTTGCTTTAACATTTCTTCTAACGCTTTTTTATATTCGTCTAAAAAAACCCGTTGGTTGCCTGACTTTACTAATTGTTCTAGCTTCCTATTCATCCAGTTTTCTATACGAATAGATTCTAGCGACGCTTGTCCTAAATCTATAGTTTCTTGAACTAGTTCATCTTCACTGACCAGATAATTTGAAAAGTGGAACAATTGTAAAGTAACGTTAGAACCGTTTATACTTTTCAATGCTGGTCGATACGCCTGACTGCCATCGTTTTGGGATGTCAGCGTGCTCAATGCCGTCAGGATAAATTTGAACGCCAACCGACGGAATCAATAGCGAGTCGCTTTTAAATCTAGATTCTTTGATTTCAGATAAAGTGACTGTTAAATCCCTAGGCAAAGATTTCGAAGGCAAAGTCAAAATGTACTCTGTTCCATTCGATCCTGTTAAAACGATCTTTCCACCTACAGCTGCCCTAATTTCTGCAACGGCTCTTAGATCGCCAGCCACCGTGTTGAAATCTACGGGTTTGGCTGGGCTGCTTAAAATTTCATTTAATGTGAGATTGGCCACGCCGGCATTAGATTTAAAAGCAAAAAAAGAAAAGACTAGCAAAAGCAAAGTGGGCATAACAAACTCCATTTTCGGAATTGTTAACAAAGAAAACCTTCAGGAGTAACAGGAATTAAATCGCCGTTCCTAGGTAATTGATCCGAATTATATCTCTATTGCTTTGCAAAAACTGAATGACCGGCATCCATAATTGAGTGAATACCTGAGATGGCTTCTTGAAAGCCTATATTATTTTTAGCTTTGAGTGCCGACTCGGCTAAACCAATTTGGACCTCTAGCCCACTAAAAAAGGCGACAATCATTTGTTGTTTGTCAGGAGCCTTGAAAACTTCCAAAAGTGCAGGGCGGGCACGAGCTGTCCCGACTCTAAAAGCGGTAAATTGGTCACCAATACAAAGTTTTGCAGGCAAGCGACCTTCTATACATTGAAGTGATTGCGTCATGTTATGCATCGCCGATTTAACAGTATCCATCGCATCCGCGGCAGCGGTAACGGAGAAAGATAACAAGAGTGAAAAAGCCAATTTAAAAATTTTATTCATACGAGTTCCTTGTTTTGTAGACGAATCAGTCTATGCAGCTGTTCGAGAATTCATGCGAATCTTGTTCCAAGTTCTAAGTGCCTTTCTCTTTAAATGAAGTTTTTTATGTATAGTTTAGCGACAAAACCAAATCATAAATTGTTATTTTGACAATTCATATTTTGTAATTTTATGGATGGAACTATTGTTAACTAACTTAAAAGCAGAAAGCCTAGTGAAAATTTTTCCTGGAAAATCTTCAGGCAGTATGAAAATTGGAAATTCATCGATTCGTTTTAAAAAAATGGGTTTTTTGACTGGTAACTCGCGCTCCAGCATTAGTGGGTTGTTTTTATACTGTGAAGGAAGAGCGGTTGAAATTGCCTTTTCCTCCATAGAGAAAAACGACTAGTTCTGATGATCCACGGTTTTCTTTTATTTCACTAATAACGAGCGAAAGGAAAGCGAAGCTTTCGGGTTGTCATGCATGTCATATTTTTCAAGGCCTTTTACAAATCGAGAATAAACACGGGGACCTTTTTTATTCACTTTGGATGCGATTTTCCAAAGGATAGGTGGGTAGGTCTGCATAAAACCATTAGTGGCGTCGACCGCTTCAAATCGGTAGGAGCTTGTAATTTCTTTTGGTTTTTGAATTGTGTCACCAGTGCGATTCAACAAGTATAGGCGTTCGGCCTGGTCGCTACGAATTTGGATTTCTTGAGCCGAGTGTCCCCTGATTTCCCAAGTAATTCGCCACAACCAATATTTATCGTCGTCATCCAGATAACTGGCTTTTAAAAATTCGCGAAGGTCTTTGCTAAATGACCCTGAGTAAGACTTACTTTCAAAATCACGCCAGTGCTGAATTTCATGGGCAAAAACATATTTATCAGCAGTTGTTTGTATAAGAACCAGATTTGAATGGTTGGATCCCATCTTGGTCGCCAAATCCGTTTGAAGTTGGATACCGCCTAGGGCGGCCGCTAAAACGCCAGCTTGCAGTGGGATAGAACCAAATATTACCTGAACCCCTTCTTTCAGTCGTTCATTTAAAAACTCTAAAGCGTGTTTTGTTCTGAATAAAAAAACTGGTGAATCTAAGTCTTCTGCTGTCGGAGTTGTTCTTAAAACATAGAAATATTCTGGCTTACCATCAATAGAAAAAGGCGAAACAGATTGGTACCAGCCACCTTTCATTCCATTTGTTTCTTCAATTTTTATAGCTTTTAACAAATCACGATCTACAAACTTGGTTACGCTTTTTGTTGGTAACAACTGATCCCAGTTCAAATCAGAAACTGTTTGTTCAACGAATGCGATTTTGGAAAAATAGAAAGACTTGCACTGCGCTAAGGATTTTGCTTGCCCACTCACGGTTAGACCTAGAATGGTTAAAATAATAAATCCCATTTTCATGAGCGTTCTATAACATAAGCCTAAATTAAAATCGCCTGCCTTTATTCGCTGTTTTTTTGTAAAAACGAAATGTCATTTTTGTCGACACACTATTTAAACCGAAGACAAAAATGGGATCAACCGTCAGGAAAGTATCTAGGCACCCCTTTTGTTAAGGCCCTAGAGCGCACTCTATTGCATTGGACTGGCAGATTTGTCGATCTGATTGGCCTGACTTTAGCTACTAAAAGGTATTAAAGGAAGGGCGTGAAATTTATGAAATTCTGTCGGTTGGTGTTTTCACGATTTTTCATTTTTTGGATCCTTTTATTTCCGGTTTTTTCGTCGGCAAAGTATGTACTTTTGAAAATCAAATCTGAAAATACTCATGAATTTAGTTATGAAAACCGAACTCATGTTTACGTAGTCTATGCTACGGGCCGAACCGAGCTGGGATTTATGCCTTATTTGTCGACTCTCAATCACTTTAGTCGAATGACAAAGCTATTTCCGAAAGACCAGTTTCTAATGTATGTCCCGGTGGTCAGCACAGACGCAAAAGAGCTGATCGGTGCAAATTCCAAATCAAATTTACGGGGAATCCTTCCGCGTCTTAGAAAAAACATTTTGTATGATAAAAATTATGTTGATCGCTTGATGACCACAGAAGAGGTTTATGAAACTTTGCATTTAGTAAAGAAAATAGCTTCATTTCATTTTTATGGTCACGGCGGTGTCGAGTCAGGCATGATGACAGATGAAGATATGGTATCAAACCATACCGAACGATGGCGCCCTAGTGATATCATCAATAATAAAATTGCCGATCAATTTACAAACGATGCATTTGTAACTCTGTATGGTTGCAATGAGGGCTTTATCATGGGGCCAGTATTAGCACAGAAATGGCATACCACTGTAATGAGTACACTGACTGCTACGCAGTTTGAAGTCCTTTACAAAAATGGGCAATATTACGCGAACAACCAATCCTTTTACACAAATTATGCGGTTGTTCCAGATCTCCAATACTATGCCTATCGCCAAAGGCCAGAGCCGCATCTATACAACGGTATATGGGGAAAATACCCACATGGTCTTCCTTTTTTTAAAACCTTTTGTCCGACTTCATTTGCACATAAATCTATTTCATCTGGTCAGTTACCCCTTCGTCCTTTAGAAGAGTGCGAAATTCGCCTAGCCAAAGCACTCTTGGCTGAAGCAGTAGACACCGAGCCAACGGTTTTGGAAAATCTAAATCTAGGACAATTCGCTAGGATGGCCAGAGATTGGTTGTGTCCCTCAGGAACCTATTTAGACAAGCAGCACGATTCCTGCAGAGCAAAATTGGAAAAAATTAACATTGAAAGTCGCTTGGCTTATGAACAAGAGAAGTTTTACTCGCCGATTAAGGGTCCGTTACCAAAATGTAATTTTCGCGGATGCTTTTTAGACATCAATCACGAATTGGTGGCGCATTTAGTAGATTTGACAAACAATAAAACTAAGCAGGCCCAGCCTTCGGATTTCACAGAAGAAGACTTGGCCAGCCACAGTTGTTTGGACAATTCTGACCTAGCATGGAAATGTGCAAATTTACCTGTGCAATCTAAAGAAAAGTCCTCGGCATTCGTTGATGAATACATTCATTATCTGAATGGATTCAAAAGGCTAAAAGGCATGCCAATTTCCTTTGATCCATTTGAAAATGAGCAAAGTTTTGAAGAGACGCCAATTTAAATTGAGTTAATGCCCTCAATCATGCAATCTCATCAAATGCAAAAACCACAAAATTTTGACGACTATCGCGATTTTATCCAATTTCGTTTCAACGAGCTAAAGAAAACAAAAAAATACTTTTCTTATCAGGTGGCTGCCACGGATTTAAAGACCACTCGCAGTTATCTAAAGTTGGTTGGAGACAAAAAACGACATATCAGCATAGAAAAAGTAGAAGCCTTGAGTCGTTATTTCAATTTGAATGATGACGAAAAACAATATTTTCTTTTCCTTTTCCTGAAAAACACTGCCAAAGGGCCCGAGCTGAAGGAGTTTTTTGCTACAATACTAGGTGCCTATGTCGCCTATCAAAGGTTTCCAAATACCGAAGCAAAAATGACAGACAATTTTGCCAATCAAAACAGTCATTTTGGCAACTGGGTCAGTCTCGCAATTTTGGGACTGGCTACCTTTGCTGGATATCAACATGAAGTAAGCTGGATTCAAAAAAAACTGGGAGGCGAAAGTATGGCATCAACTGAATCCATCAAAAAAAGTCTGACAGACCTTGAAACTGATGGCTCCATGATAAAAACAAAAAAAGGCTGGGCATTGCAAGTCGCTGATTTTATTGCACCAGCAAAGCCATTTGATATTCAAAGCAATCAAATCTACCGAGTCGGCCTAGCTCGTGCCGACATTGCTTTAGCTGAATTTGGAAAAAGCCCTTTGCACCGTCCAAGTCGCTATCACATGTACTGCCTTGAACTAAGCAGTTCAGATGGTGCCGAATTAATGAAGATGTACGATGATTTTCAAGAAAGGCTGGTTAAATTTCTTAAAAAAGCAAAAAATCCTGAAAGACTATTTTTTATTTCTAATAATGCATTTGCTATCAGCGAGTAGCCAAGTGTTTTCCGCCAGAAAACGTTTTTTAATTTTTCCTAGTTCTAGGTTCTAAAGTTGATAACTCGTCTTTCCGATTCATAGGTCAACAACAACCCCGGAGGGATTTAATATGAAAGCATTTTTAACACTAGCGGCACTTTTAGTTTTATCAAGCGTTGCGCATTCCAGAGTTATGATATCTTACGACACTACCAACAGTGTTGACTGGGCAAACATTTATTTTAATAACGGATATACAAGCAACTCCGACCAAGTCTGG
>JAYTTH010000437.1:0-14516 GCA_043745515.1 Pseudobdellovibrionaceae bacterium
TCGTGAACAAAGCCTAGATTTTAGAAATTCAGCCTTAAGTATAAGAATATGTTCCAGTGCTACTGTCATTCCTTGCCCAAAAACAGGATTGAGCGAACAAAGGCTATCCCCGAGAACAAAAAGATTTTCTGGGAAACTTGTTATTTGATCAATTCTGCGCTGATACATTGTCTCTTTATTAAAAACTTGAACAGTACCCATCGCTTTCCCTTGATTTATAATTTCTGCAAAATGGCCTCCGGGAATTTTGTTTGCAAGCTCTAAAAAACTTTCAAGGGAGGCAGAAATGGATTCCGTGCGACCATATTCAACAATGGTTGCAATAGAATTTCCATTTTCAACTGGTGTGATAACCGCACCCAGGCGATCGTGAGGCGGAGAAAATTGATAATAATATTGCTTAAAACCTTTGTAGCCTAGGCTATCAGTCTTAAAAACGACAGTGCGATAGGTGATTTTTATAGGGACGGTCGAGGTTTTTTTTTCGATCCCGTATTTTGGTAATAGTCTCTGAATAGGAAAATGCTGGCCTCCTGCAATAAAAATAAAGTCG
The DNA here is from genome assembly GCA_043745515.1 of Pseudobdellovibrionaceae bacterium. Taxonomy (GTDB): domain Bacteria; phylum Bdellovibrionota; class Bdellovibrionia; order Bdellovibrionales; family Bdellovibrionaceae; genus UBA2316. The sequence continues at coordinate 554 of JAYTTH010000437.1, forward strand.
GCTTCACGCTTTGATTGGTCTTGGCAGTGAACTGAAACGACTAAGTTATTTTCCGTATTGATCGAGACCACTCTCGTTTTATAAAACGATATGTTGGACTTTTTACTGACCAAATCAAAGAGTTGGCTTTCCAAAAAGGGTCGACTAAACGAACTAGTTTTAAATTGCGAAGATTGTCTAGGAAAAAATCCTTTTTCAGTTTCCCATTTAGTATCCGCAGCCCAATCAATACTAGGACAAAGCGAGTTTTTAATTTTAGCTAGAACGTCAGGAAACAATTCTTTCAAAATGTCTTGGCCCCGTTGAAGCAACACATGAAGATGGGCACCTTGAGGCGCTCCGGGCCGTGGCAGCTGCGAACCTGCCTGGACATCCTTTTCAATAATGACTATGGATTCAAAAAAGTCCGATAGCATAGCAGCCGCAGAAAGTCCCACCAGCCCGCCGCCAATTATTAAAGCGCGTTTAAGTTTCATATTCGCCCTTCCAAAGAGGCATGTAGCTGGTGCAAACCTATCAAACCGTCTGCATAGCTATCAGCAGAAAATGAAAATAAGTTTATTGACCGAATGGCTGCCAATATATCGCTAAATTCAGATAGCAAACATTGCCTGTAATTTTCATTGTTGTTTTCAATATTAGAAATCAGAATTTCATTTGTCTGATCGCCTTCATCCTGTTCGCGTTTGTAAGTAAAAATCAGATTGCTAATTCGACCCATTCTTTGACCTAAAATAAAAAGCTCACGGCAACGCCCTAGTTCCATAAAATTTAGGCTAGGACTTGCCATAAGATCTATCGTTCCAGCAGCCACCATACCCATGTTATAAGGACCCAAATTTTTGGTTTCGACAATGTTTCTTACGGCAGGCAGTGCCGACATCAATTCTGAATGTCGATTGCAAGTGTAAAACTGTTCGATATCAAATTGGAGCGCTGGCCTTAGTGCACTGGCATGATCAAATGTTTCAATTAACGAGGTGAGATTAGAAAATAGATACCGCGCTAATTCATATGTTTTTGTTTCGTCCGGTTTCAAATTTTCCGGCGCAGTGTGGTCCTGTGCAATGTTAAGTCGATACAATTCTTTCAGCAATTTGGTGTTTCTATAGGTTGGATGATCAGCAAGGTCATCATAGAGAGTGATAATCATTCCTAAATGAATTTTTGCTAACAATACGGAGTCAAAAAGTTCCGGGGCTACCGAGCTAATAGTTGTATGCCTATAACCGATGGGTAAAAACGTTTGAAAGAGTACTTCCGGTCTTAAATTAGAAGCAGACAAGTATTTTTTAATCAGACTCTCTAACGGCTCAGGGCTGGTGATGGCTAGTGTGCTTTTAGATATTAGCATAGGTTTCTTTTTTACGCGGCCGCAATTGAATAAATTGATTGGAAAGTGGATGGAGCGTAATCAAAGGTTCTGATTTTATGGATTCATTTGAAATAGAAAGGCTAAAGGTTTGGCAAATCATTTTAATTACAATAGTCGCTTCCAGATAAGCCAGGCGTTCACCGACACAGGATTTTCCTCCGGCTCCAAAAGGTATAAATGAAAACGGGTGATTTAAATTCTCTAAAAATCGTTCAGGAGCAAAATCATTTGGACGGCTAAAATAATTTTTGTTTCGATGAAGTTCGGTGATCCCAATTATTACTTGATCACCTTTTCGAATCTCATGTCCTTTCAAAGTATCGTGAGATTCTGCCTGTCTTGCAAGCATGTAGGCTGGTGGGTAGAGCCGAAGACTTTCTTTGTAAACTGCCAATGTAATAGGGTCGTCGCCGTTTGCTATGAGATCTTGATATTTTGGATTTTGCGCAAGTAAGAGTAGTGTAAATGCCAAAGAGGCCGCTGTCGTTTCGTGGCCAGCAAAAAGAAATGTCATGCAATGGTCGATCATGGCTTCGTCGTTTTGAAAGGCTTTGGAAACGCCTGTCGGTGGGAAATTGTTTACGTGCTTAGTGATCAGAGAGCGAATTTCTACCTGTAGCGCCTTGATTTCACGATTTTTAAAAGTAGGTACAAATAGGGGTGGCGGTATCAAAGATCGCATTCGCAGCCCACAAAGATAATTGAGTCGTAAAAACTTGGTCCCAATCATTGAAACTAATTCTGTTGAATCGATTCCAAGAAAGATTCGGATAGCAGTTTTAAGAATCAATGACGTCATTTCATCAGTGACATCAAAAGAGGATTCAAATCGCAATTTTCCAATTAAATCCTGAGTGTAAGTTTCTACTATCGCACGCGCCGAATCCAGGCTCGAGCTGGTAAAAAGACCCCGTGATTTGCCGCGAGCCTCTTGTGAGTCTTTTCCGGCAAGCTGGACGATTCCTTTTTTGCCGGTCACTGGTTGAATACGGTCAAAAACAGTTCTATTTTGAGCATAAATAGCTGGCTTTTTGACTAGTACTTCATGAGAGACATCGGGATCAAAGACAAAAACAAATCGTTTAGGTCCAATTCGCAAAATAGAAATGTTGCTTGATTTTTCCGCTACTGCAGCTACTCGGTTCATAAAGGAAAGGGGCTCGGCCATAAAGTCTGTTAGATTGGATATTAAATTAAATTGCGCCACTGGTGTTCCTCCGATGTTTTCACTAAGTGCTGAAAGGTTGATAACCCATTTAATAGTTGAATATAATTTCATTATAGATTATAATCGTTAACCAATGGATACTAATCGAATTCGCTATTTTTTGTCTCTAGTTAAGACCGGCAGTGTTACCAAAGCGGCCGAACTTCATCATATTAGTCCGCCGGCATTGTCAAAAGCGATTAAGGTGTTTGAAGCAGAATTAAACGAAAAATTAATTGTGCCTGATGGTCGCGGAATTTTATTGACGGACAGGGCTCGAGCGATTGCGCCCGCACTTGAAGATGTCATTGCTAAACTGGATGAAGTGATAGATAAATCAGATTTAATCGAATTTGAAACAGCCGAGAATCGACCGGTTAAGCTTTCGACTTTTGAAGTATTTTCGACGCATTTTATGGAACGTGTATTTAATTCAATTTTGCCCGGCCGTTCTTGTTTAATGTATGAAATGACACCTGGTCAGATGGAGCAATCTGTAGCCAGACGAGATTCTGATTTTGCGCTGACTTACATTCCTATTCCACATCCAGAATTGGATCACCTACGGGTGCAGTCGATAGAAATGGGAATATTTGGGCTTAAAAAAAAATTCGATGAATTTTCTGAAAAAGACACACCCTTTGTTATCCCAGTGACTCCGATTGAAGGGTCGCCAAACAAAGTTCGGGGGCTAGATGGTTGGCCTGATGACGCCTTTCCAAGGCGAATCATGTATCGGGTTGCCATGATGGAAACAGCCCTCGGAATATGCCGCAGGGGCCTTGCCGTTTGCTATTTACCTAAATTTGTGGCCAGGATGCATAACGAAATTGTAAAACCAGAATTTATGCTCGACGAAAAGCCGCTTCCGAAACGGTTTCCAGCCCGCAAAGAATATGTATATTTGGTTAAGCGCAAAACTGACCTAGAGGACGATTTAGCTAAGAAACTGGGTTTAGCTTTGAGAAAATTTTGTTCGAATTAATGTTGGACTTTAAAAAGTACCAACATTGTGTTGCCATGGTTGTTTTCTAGTCCTATAAGATGGCGAACAGCAACATTTAAAAGGAGAGCATAAATGGCAACTAAACCAGTAAAAAAAGACGCTAAAGATAAAAAACCAGCAAGAATCAAAGTAACGGGTTTTGCGCCGTTAAAACTTGGTGATTTCACTATTACGCAAAAAAGCTCAGGCCGATTTGCTGTTGTTACAAGCAAAGGTTTGCCTGTGAATGGCGATGCCAAAGTAAAAGTTTTGCTTGATGCTAAAATATTGAAGCCATCCATGCCTAAGCCAGCAGCTCCTGTTGAAACTCCGACTACTTAATTATTTTAGTAGTGTGTCCTTTTAGGACTTTTTCGAAATGTATGTTTTTTAAAAAAAGGCTGGATTTAATTTTTTTCGGCCTTAGTTCCGAAGCACAAAAAATGTTACCTATTTTACCGTGAGGTAGGTTACTCCAAAAAGGTTGTGTGAAGCAGCCATCCTGTTGTAGTTAACTTGACTAAAACGAAATTCAATACGATAGGTTCCGGCTGGAATATTTTCAAGTGAAATGCTTTCATCATTCTTTAAATCAAATTTGCCGAGTTCTCTAAAGGAAGTTTGGATTCCTTGGCTTGAATTTGTATTTGTTTTTTCAAGTTGCCGTTGATCCCCTGCTTGTGAATAGGTTGTCGGACCGTTAGGCGTTGCAATTAATGTTAGATTTGGCCCAATGGAAGGTGAGCCTATAGGGAAGGTAAACGAAGAAATAGATTCGGCAACAGTTCCTAAATTAGCAACGAATTGATTTGGATCCGCTTTGTAGAAAAAAGCTGTAGAGCGAACTATGTCTTGTGTGGATTGCCAACTGATTCCTGAACTGTCTGTGAATTCGCCTAAGGCAACGGTCGATTTAATCATTTTTGTGATAGTGTATACATGATAGGGAGTGTCGGTGATGCAAAATTTGACTTTAGACCCAGTTAAACCCGCTAGGCTGGGCTGAAACAATAGGAACTGTGAAGTATCGTATCGCACAAAACGCTGGTAGTTAGGGCTCTGAATATCATACCAACCTCTTTCTCCATTCGAAAATCAAACAAGAGCATAGACACGACACGGTTGCTCAATTGTGAAGCTGGATTTGTCTTCATAGGTCATTTCCAATGTATTGTAAGACAAACTTGATGTGCCTTTTGAATCGGCAACAGGAAGGTTGCGATTGACTGGTGTGTCTGAATCTGTTGTTCCTGAATGTCCCAATGAATTGCCATCAGCCAATGAGTTGGATGAAGAATTCGTATCTGCCCCTTCGTTAAAGCGAAGGGGATTGGTGCAATTTTGAAATCCAAAAAGAAGTGGAAATAGAAAAAGTACCCATGCAAAGTTTGTATTTAGTGTCTCATTATTAGATGGCATTCCTGCACCTCTTTGATTTATAGGATGCAATTCTTAGTGGTAGCCAAATCAAATATGAAAAAGATGACCGACAAAAAGACTGACACTGTTCACATTAATTATAGTATTTTTGACAACGATAAACTTGGACTCGATCCACAATTTTGGGAACAATTCGTTTTTCCCAGATTTCGCGATTCGGTCCATAGTGAGCGTTATTGAGGTCATGAGTAGAGTCATCTTTTATAACTTCCACCGAACCATAAGATTGCAAAGCGGATCTTTTAATTTTTGCGTGTTCAGAAGAAACCATTTTGTCGTGTGGCGAATAGATGACTTTGATTGGAATTCCTTCTTGGGCTAACTCAACAAGTGACGGCAGGATCGTGTGGGGGATAAAATATTTATGTCCATTATAGGAAAAGGCTGTTCTTAATCCTTTCATCATTGCCCTTAAGCCATCGATGTCCCGATCTTGTTCATCTCGATCTGTTAGTGATTTGTCAGCCATCAAATCGATAGCTAAGTTTTCCATTGCGGTTTGGGTGGTAGCAAAGGGTTCAATAATTAAAGAATACTTTCTCTGAATCGCCGTGTACTCGTCTTCTGAAAGGTCACGCATGTGAGGGTCCCAAACGTCATTGAATTGAGGTTCCTTCGTAAAAAACATTTTTCGATAGTTGGTGAAATTTTCCATGAATTCACCTTCAAATTCAGTCCACTGCCGCATGAGTTCTTTGTGATACATTTCAGGAGTTTTGAGTTCTACTTTTTCAAATTCACCGCGAACGTCTGCGATTTCAGGTTCGGTATTGTGCCTAATTATTGTTCTTCGATAATAACCGGCGGTCATCGATGAATCTGTTCCCATGATATGGGTAGGGAAGGATTGACTTACGTAGCTAACCAAACCGTTGGTATCTGTGTGTGATATGATATTTATTTTATCACTTGGTTCTGCTAATTTATTTTGTCTTACAATGAGCTGCAAAAAGCGAGCTTCAATTCCCGCACCTCGTGAATGACCAATTCCAACGATATCATTGAGTCCCAATGCTTTTACAAGTTCAAATTTCAATTTAGCTTCAGCACGGGTGGTTACAACGTCTGGCATTTGGTCAGGATGGCCGGCTGAGGATTTGGGGATCGCAGATAAAGTTCGACCTCGAACCCAACCGTCAAAAGTTAATATTCCCATGCCGTGTTTTGAAAATCCAGCTCGCTTATTTGGTTCATCCCAAAATGAACTGTCTTTTGTGTACCCTGCAGATTCAGATACATCTATTCCACTGTAGTTCTCAGGAAGGCTGTATTCAAAATAGATTTTTGGTGATGTTGGTTTAGATCGAAAATAACCTTTGAATAGATGAATCTTTACGCTGTTATCAGAAGAAAGGGGCTCAATAATTTCCTCTGTGATTTCAAATCGAGGTCCCTGTTTATTGGTTGGATCTAACAGATGAGGTTGGACGCGATTTGGATTTTTAGAAACTAGAGTTCGCATTTTGTCTAACACTGGATTGAGTCTGCGAGTCTCTACCCTAACTGCTCCGAAGGAGCTAAAGCACAATAAAGAAATTCCAAGAATCGATCTAAAAAAGCTGGACACTTGATTAAACTTCATACATCTCCACTTCAAAAATAACCTATTGGAACTGAGTTTCATTGAGATTGATTACCTGATTTCGCGTTCCAGGCAGATTAAATTGCAGCAAGGAGGCCAGTTAATGAAGTCCTGGGTAACGATTGTAGATGAGGTTGGTTATTTGCCAAATCACCAGGCAATTAAGAGCGCCCGCTATCAAAGGGCATAGAACAGGAGGCGCTTTAATGCGGCGACTGAATGTCTCAATAAGCAGCCAAATAGAAAGAGCCACTAATAGTCCCGCCACCAGTCCGATACCGGCGAACACAATATAATACCCCAATGCAAACAGCTTAGCAAACGCGTCTGAATTTGATTTTAAATTGAGATAGCCGCCAAAGCCGACCCAGGATCCCCAGAGAGCGCTGAGAAACGCAAAAAAAATTTTCATGCTTACCCCTACTTAAGCCTCAATAAGAATGTCTGATTTTTAATAGAATGCAAATGTTTATTGTTCGTTTAGAGTGCTGTATTCCTTTTTGAACGCCTGTAAGTCATTTGAAGTGGATATGAAGGTAAACCGAGGTTTATAGTTTACGGAATCCATCGCCTGTTTGATTCCTAGGACTCGAGATTCGACGGTGCCATGATTTGAGATTTCATCATGAACAACAAAACCAAAAAAACGTTTGTATATTTTGTAGCCGGTTCCCAAGTTTCTCAAAAATCGAATTCCACCTAATGGATTGTAACCAGCATTTATCATTAATTTTACAGCAAACTTATCAGCGTCTTGTTCGTCTTGTAAAATGGACGGACCGCTATTAGAATCGTCGGCGGACCTATTTACATGACCAAGTAATGCATGTGAAATTTCATGGGATATTGCAAACGCAATATCATCTTCAGCTTCAGCAAAATGTAAATCGTAAACAGAAAGAACAACTCGATTTCCCGCCATCGCGCGGGTCCCCATCGACATAGGTCGTAATGTCACACAATTCAATCGCAGATCCAGGCCGGGGCCTTCAGAAATAAATCGCTTCAGATTGTTTTTAGAGACAATATTTTCGTAGATTTTAAAAACAGTTCTAGAAATATCGGGGCAAATCTCTGCCGAATTATAAATCCTTCGAACGTTAAATAACTGCTTTTGGACATTCAGATAGTTTTTGTAATCTCTTTGAAAGGGCAGTGTAAATGAAATCATTCCACCGGCCTGCTGCCAAGGCTCGACACCAAAAGAATTGAATGATATAAAAATAAGAAGTAGCACGTATTTCATCAATTGCCTTTGTTTTTCTACAACTGCCGAAGCTAACTGCAATTTTAAATTAAGCACATTGTCTTTTTTTTATACGGTAAAAATTAGCCGTTTGTTTTGAAAATTAGTGGTTTAATCGTTGTAAAGCGTCATCGAATTATAGTGATGCAAACAATACCGTCAGTGTAGACTTCACAAGAAGGTGAAGTCTTTAGTCAGAGTGAAAATCATAATTACGGAGGCCGTTTGCTTAAAGAAATTCTATTTATAGTTTCTATTTGTATGTTTTTAAAGGCCCATGAAGGGCATCAAGAAGACAGACATCAGGATGGCAAACATGAAACAGCAGCACCTACAGAAGCAACCAAAGTTGTTTTTGAAAGGATAAATGAATTCTATCTCAAAGAATTAAAACCTATATTTCAAAAAAAATGTTTTGATTGCCACAGTTCTCAGACAAAATTTCCAAGTTATTATATGATCCCAGGAATCAAACAATGGATTCAGAGCGATATCGACGAAGCCAGAGACCACATTGATTTAGAGTCAGATTTCCCATTTAAAAGCCATGCAACCCCAGCCGAGGACATCGAAGCTATTGGAAATGAAATCAAAGAGGGCGACATGCCGCCTTTTGGCTACCGAATGATGCATTCTGAAAGTGCTTTGAGCGAGGATGAAAAAGAAAAAGTTCGAGGGTGGGTTCAGCTAGGGAAAAAATTGCTAGCAGACCTACCTAAATAACGGGATCCCTCAGTTTTTGGAGTCCAGAAGGTCAAACTTTAATCCAGTCTAGATTACACACTAGAGCCCTTTCCTTTGTCTCATTTTTTACCGATTCAACAGCGACGAAACTTGAGGGTTTTTATGGGTGAAAAGTCAGAAATCAAGAATGTGGAAAAAGAAAATTCCGAGACTAAGGAAGAATCCAAAGAAGTATCAAAAACTTTTCAAACCTCGCTGCGAATTTTCTGGGGCCAGGTTCGTAAAGTGGACCGATCGATTCACGATCCTGACAAGCTACGTTTTTTAAATAGAATTCCTTTTTTTGAAAATTTAAAAAAAGGTCAAATGGAATTTGTTGCTAACATTGTTTATGTTCGTGAATATTTGGAAAATGAATACTTATTTGAATACGGCCAACCGGGCGCCGCACTTTTTATTATCCAATCGGGTGAAGTTTCAGTTGAAATACCTGCCGACAATGGCGAGGCGACTCAATTAGCGGTGTTGGGAAAATCAACATTTATCGGTGAACTTGCCTTGCTTGATGAAGCAAAACGATCTGCGTCTGCGCGTGCATTAGAACCTACAAAAGTGTATGCCCTTTTTCGAAAGGACCTGGATGCTCTAGCGGAAGAGCATCCAGAAGTAACTTCCCATATTTATAAATCCCTTGCTGTGATTGTCGGAAATCGTTTAAAGGCTACAAATGAATTGATAAAGTATTCTAAAAAGGCGGCACTGTGAAAGACGAACAGCGCCAAGGGCGCCGAATACGAAGCTGGATAGTATACTCCGTCACTACGGTTATAGGAATGATAGCGTTTTACGGAATACTAAATGGTCTTCGACCATTAATATTGCCGTTTATCATGGGTTGTTTTTTAGCCTATTTGCTCAAACCGGTTGCTCGAAGTTTCCAAAGTACGCACTGGTTCAAATACATTAAGTTAGGGGCGTTTCTTGCAATCGCCGTAGTCTGTTTTACTTGGGGATCTCGAACGATTAAAGAATCGTGGCCTTCTGAAAAAGAAAAGTTAGTGATGAAGGTGAGGTTACAGAATCGCTTCAACGATCGGTATATCAGTTGGATGGGCCTAAAAGACAATCCTAAGGGAAATTTTTTGTATCAAAATTTTGGTCCAGAACTGGATCCTATTAAATTAAATATATCAGATTATTTTAAGTTGGACGAATCGGAAAATACTCTTTTCCTTCAGTTTTGTGACAGTCAGGTTTTCGAGGATAGAATTCCCGAAAAGTATTATCAATACTATGTACAAAATCAAAAAGCCTATAAAGTAGACGTTGAACATTTAAAATCAAAAACCAATGACACAATTCAAAACGCAAGTGAACCAGGAGTATCCTCAGGCCATGCGCCTGGTTTGTTAGCCTATCTGATGAAAACAGCAAGCAATTGGATTATTTTTCCACTTGTGTTTATGTTTGTGCTTTTAGATAAAGGTCAAATTTTACAATTTTTCATGCGTCTAGTTCCCAATCGATATTTCGAGTTGACCTACTCTATTGTAGAAAACGTAGATGAAGCTTTGGGCAAATATATTCGTGGTACGCTTTTGGAATGTGGTTTAGTTGGGATATCGCTGATTATAGGATTTTATATCTGCGGGTTTGAATTCAAAATTGCTTTTCTAATCGGCTTGATTGGTGGAATGACGAATGCGATACCTTTTGTAGGCACCGTAATTGCCTGTGTACTTGGAGCCGGGTATTCGTTAATAGCTGAAAATGTGGAATCTATGTTGCCGTTTATAAACGATAATAATTTGATGATTGCCGTAGTTGCGGTTGTAATGATCGTCCATTTGCTGGACAATGCGATCTTTCAGCCATTGGTTGTCGGCAGTGCTGTTAGTTTGCATCCACTGGTAATCGTAATGGGTGTTTTTGGCGGGTCGATGATGTTTGGATTCGCAGGTCTTTTACTTGCGATCCCAACAATTGTAATCACCTCTGAAGTGGCAAAGACTTTTTTTACGGGACTCAAGGAATATCGAATAATATAGTTGTATAGATTTAAAAAAATTAAAATGCTAACACGGTTATAGAGGATTCAATATTAGCATTTGATCTGAATTTGAATTTTGGTATTTAAAATCATCGTTTGAAATTAGAATTAAAAAATTTGAAAAATTATAAAATCTTATATTTGAAAAGGAAAACGGTGACGTTTGTGTTATTAGACCATTTGGAAAACAGTCACTAACTAAAAATTTGGGATCCACTGAGCCGTTTTTAGTAATTCTAATGGGCCCATCCCTGGTTACCATAGTTGTGTGGAATAAGTGTATCGAAATTAGACACTTGTCAGCCTCTAATTCAGATTTTATCGATGTAGGTTTCCTATATTCCTATTGAAAGTGGCTCACATATCGCATTTAGAAGGTAGTTCAAAGGATCACAAGGAATTGAAGATGGAGTCTATTTAATGAGCTTGGTTCGAAATCTTACTATTTTAATTGTTGTTGGAATATATTTATCAACTGCTTTTTCAGCAGACGTTACTGGAGCCAAGGTAGGTTCAAAAACAGACCTAAGCTATTTAATTCCTGAAGACATGGGTTCGCCCCTTGAAATTACTCTCGAACAATTGAGCGCACAAAATCAGCTTTTTGGCTTTCGAATAGAAAAGGCGATTGCTGAAATGAACAAAGAGCAAACTGATTTGGTAGACATTAAGCAATATCTTGATCAACAGGGATATGATGCCACCAAATATATGGAAACCTTTATCGAACGTTTTAATGCTTTGCCTGCAGATATTAAAAACATTTTAATAGGTAACGAAGAATTCTCTAGAGAAGACCTCAGCATGCAATCAGTCGAATTTAAAAGTTTAATAAACCTAGTTGAAGTAGGTGAAAATCTGGGCGGTGAACTGGTTGAAAAATATAAAGAATTTTCTCAACATTACTCGGATCTAAATGCAGCAATCTCATTTTTCTTTCTGAATCAAGAAATTGAATTGGCAAGGCAAAATCCAGGGAGTGATGGTCGTTTAGCAATTTATAAAGATAAGTTTGCTAGTATTGTTGAGGCCAGAAATCTGTATGTGGCCAATCAAAATCAATATGGTAAAGCTAAAGGAGAACTCAGAGCATCGCCTTATAATCGAATGTTAGGAATGACCCGATCGTTAATTTCCAAAATTCAGAAAGACGAAACTTTGGGTGCAACTCCGAAACGAAATGCATTAGCTAGAATGGTAAACGAGACAATGAAAGCGATGTCCACTAGAATAAAAATAGCGATGGAGCCTCTTGTTCCGCAAATTAAAAAAATCGCCTTGATCCTTGGGAAAAAATGGATCTTAGAAAGAAGTCCAACACCTGAAAATTCTCCATTGGCATTTGTGGTTAACCGCACAGTAAAAATACTTGGACGAATTAAAGGAGAAAGACCTTCAATTGTTGGTAAGGAAAACTACATTCGAACAAAAGAGAAGAAAGTTATAAATTTACTAATGCCAAGTCATAGCGACGGTTTTAAGGATGCTTTGGGCATTGCCCAGTTAAATGAAAATGGGATTGCTTTTTTTGCGGCCCCTGGAAATTTTTTACCTCCTGATATTGCTGGTGAAATGATGCCTGCTTTTAATAAAAGCCTGGGTATCATAGTAGTAGGAAAGAAGCACAATCCGAGTCCTATTCCGACGGTGCAGAAAATGATTCAAATTGTGGAAGCGGGAATTACCACTTTTTTACTTTACCCACAAGGGATGTTGCCGACTGCAGACAATGTTATTTCAACAGTCAGGGAAGGAGCCTTTGATTTAGATGGTCCGATTCGTGAGTTAGAGCGCCAGGGGTATAAAGTTAATATAATTCCCGCGTCGATGCGTTTGAATTCAGCTCCGTTTGGAGTCAATTTGAAAGAAGAAATGTCTGAATCAGAAAAGACGGATGCAACGGTGGAAATAAAAATACATAAACCCATTCTAGATGAAGTACGGCATGTATTTATGCGTTTGACTACGGCACAGGCGTTTCCTACCTTGTTTCACTATGGACTGATGGATGAGTTGATTTCTTCAAAATTACCAAATGGGGAACTTGATCCAAATGGAAAACTCCTTTGGGGGCAGGTGCGTGTTGAAAAAATTCAGCAAGTTCTTGGAGCGTATCTAAAAGCCAGAACTCCAACTAGAAATACGATGCAGTGCTTGCGATATTATGTGCTTTAGTCCTAGGGAGTCATCCTATAAAAATTAGTCTATTACCAGGTAAAAAAGATTTAATAGTAAATTTTTAGTTCCGAATCGGGGTTTTTATGTTAGCGACTAGGTTATGAAAAGTACTACTCAAAAACAAAATTTAAAAGTTGAAAAAGCCAATCCCAAATTGGCAGCTCAAAAGGCAGCGGCAGCTTCCGAAACATTTCGGAAATTTATGCCAAATAGCGAACGCAATAAAAATAACTCGTCTGTAGGCCCATCTTGGGGCGGACGTAAAGGTAACTAGCCTTTTTAAAACATCATGCTCAAAACAATGGTTTTTGGGGACAAAAACCATGGCGCCAACCCATTTCGATTGGAAAGGCTCGGCAAACCAGGGGGCGATTCTTATAAACTCCACATCTGTTTCCAATAAGGTATCTGCACTTTCCTTCTGATGTCTGTCTCATCGCAAAAAGACCTGACTCTGAACGGTAGGCCGTAATTACTTTTTCTTTTTTGAGCTTTGCCACGATCGATTTAAGTGGCTTACTAAGTTCGCTGTCTTCAATCAGGTTCAATTTAACAAGATCTTCCCAGCGCACTTCGATGGGCATAGTGCAACAAGTAGCCGCGCACGTTTTGCAGCTGTTTTTGTTGTATTCTATCCAAGACTTAGGATTTTCTTTGTCAACGTCTAACAGTTTAGTGTTCAGAAATTTTATGAGAGAAGCTTTTGCCATGGCTATCGAGAATAATGCAAAGATCACCCTTTGGCAAATAGGCATTTGTTTAGTTTCCGGTTTTGAACCCTAAAGATAAAGTCTCTCAAATAATTTCCGAAAAAGTGTAAAATAAATTTACAAGCGTCGGTCTAATACCGTTTTTAAAGTAATAAATCTAAATTTTCTTCGCTTAAACGATGACTTAGGGGATTTTATTGCCCATTTTTTGGCACAGGAGTCGCATCCTGTAGTGTAGTGCTGTAGTGGAGTGAGAGGTTTTTATGATTAGAAAATGGACCGCGATTTTATTGATTCTACCAGTTTTATTAAACTCCATCGCTGTTGCTTCAACTGAAAGAACCCAATTTTCTGGATGTCTTGATGTCTATTTCATCCAGCGGTTAAATCCGCGCAACGTGGATCAGCTCTACGGATATTTTAAAGACCAAGCCCGAAAAAAAATGAACGATGTAAATCCAATTTGGGCACGGTTGGTGTATGAACATGCGTTTGATAATAACTTT
>JAYTTH010000438.1:0-3845 GCA_043745515.1 Pseudobdellovibrionaceae bacterium
TGAAAATCCAATTTGAATCCGATCCGAAATATCGAGACCAGCAAAAAATTACGTTTACAAATCAAGGACTTCAGTATTCTACAAACAAAGTGAACTCGAATTTGGAGTGGGGATTTTATAATGCCATTTTAGAATCAGACTCTATGATATTGCTGGTCTATTCAAAATATCAACATTCAATAATTCCCAAGCGAAGCTTTCCGTCCGCCCAGGACCTTTCTGATTTCCTTTCTATTTCTAGGAAAAAACTGGTAAAATCAGATTAGGCTGGTAACACGTTAAATGCAGGGTAGCCGTTTAATTGGGGGTTTCTTTTGAAAATAAAAAATATAGATAAAGCCATACTTTTACTTTTTGGCCTTGCAATAGGATCGCCTTTTGCAAAGTCCGAGCAAAAATGTCTGGATCAAGTAAATTCGTTTATGAAACTTATTGATTTTGGATCTTTTGATAAACCAAATGTCGATGTAAAAAAGGAACCTAGAAAGGATCGAAACGATATTTTGGGAATATCAAATGGAAAATTGGGCTATAGCTTTACCAAAGGCAATACAAAATTTCATTTAGTTCCCAATCTTGGATTGAACGTGATTGTGCTAGAGGTTCATGGACCGATTTTTCTAGGAAAAGAAAGTCCTGATCGCTTTGATACCTACACAACTTTACAACTAGGTCAAAATTGTAAAATGAAAGTATTGATAAGTCATCATTTGGAATTGCTTATCGGTCCAGCAGATTGTCAAAAAGAGGATGCAGCCTTGTTGAAAATTCTGTTTATGAAACCAGAAAAAATTGAAAAATTACGAGAGTTTTGTAGTTGGATGTCGAAAAATAATATGCTTAATGACGATTCCAATAAGGCAGCTGGGGCCGGAACTGGGGAAACTGCAGAAAAACAAACTATCGTGGCCCCCAAATAAACTCCATCTCTAGCGTTTGATACTCGATAAAAAATTGGCTTCTTTGTCCGAGCCGTTAGATTGCACTTGATTCAATCTTTCAGTTCGTTTGTTCGAATCAATGAACCCGTATACGTTGGCTTGTATTCCTCTAGGCAATAGTGCATCCATACTTTCAACGGTGAGTTTGATATTTTCCTGCTCCAACCGAATTCGATTTTTCTCGGCTATGCCTATTTTTTTGCTTCCTGGAAATGGCAGATAACTCATATAAACGCTGCCCATATGAGTCGTCACCCCGTAATAAACATTGTTTCCAGTTGAATTGTCTAAACGGGTGGCCCACACATTGCCTTTGTTGTCGTAAATGGTCATTCGCTGGGAATTTATCGCGAGTTTTCCAATATCTTCTCCTTTGTCCTCAGGCCAAATTTGAATTTTAAATTGAGCCACTATTCGTTTAGAGTCATCTTGAAAAAGAATAATTTCTGGTCCGGACATATTTTCAATCGTAAGTTCTTTAGCTTGCATCGACTTGCCTGTTTTTACGCTTCCATCTTTGCTTTTGGTCAAGGAATCGAATTGTTCGTATTTCAATTTGAGTTCGCCTTCGTTAGTCACTTGCCACTCGTGATACAAAGCAACGGTAGGTAGCCCTTTTTGGGCGACATTCCAATAGCTAGTGATAGGTTTCTCGTTTCCAAATCTCCATTTTCTTTCTTCATCGGCTTTGTACAAAAGGTGTGTACCCGATTTATTGAAAACTAAAATATCACCCTGAATTTCCATCTTCCAACGAAGCTTATCTGGTTCAATATCTTTCCTGGGAGAATCGCTTTCTGAAAAACTAATATCAGTAGCCGCTACATTGCGATCGTTGGCTGATCCAGTAAAGGCGGCTAAAAGAATTAAAGTGCTAAGTATTGATTTCATTTTCATAAGTTTCCTTTTTATTTAAAGTTCATCAGGCAGACTATCTGCCTTTACGATGACGTTGATTGCCTCAACATTAGTTATTGGTATAAATGTATTCAAAAGTTTCATCATCCGTCGTATTTTTTGCCATAGTTGAAAATAGCTGTGGATTGGATTGAAGTAGAAATTTTCCAATTAAAATACCTGCGACTAAAGCCGCGGCCAATTGCCACCAATTTACGCGACTAAATCCAGATCGTTTACTTGTTTTGTCTTTGTCTAAAAAAGAACTATTAGCACTCGATGGGTTCTTCCAATGCTGAATTAAAACCTCAGGTGGGTCTTTTGAAATGGTTTTTCCCAGTTGTTTAAGTGACTTAAATTCATCGGTCATAAACTAATTCCTTTTGCTTCTAATAGTCCCTTGAGTTTCTCTTTCGCTCGATGGAGATGGCTTTTTATGGTTCCAATCGGCATTTTCAGAAGTTCGGAAATCGCGTCCAATGTCATGTCATCGTCCATATACAAAGTTAAAATGTCTTGTTGAATTGGATTAAGCGATTTTATTTCACTTAAAAACAACTCGATAGTTTGATTTTTTTGAAATTCAGCCTCTATATTGGCGACATCGGATGGGTCGTGCATGGTTTCCCAATCAAATTCATCCAAGGTGGATTTGTAGATTTGACTGTTTTGGTAGTTTTCCATTGCGACAAAACGGGCAATTCCAAACGCAAAAGAATCAACGGATCCTTTGGCTGCATCAAATTGATTGTTTTCAATTTTCTGATACAAGCGTGAAAACACCTCTTGTGTCATATCAGAGGCCTCTCTTAAATAGCCGCGACGTAAAAAATAGTTGAAAAGCCGCGGTCCCAAACCTGCGACTAAATCATTCCAGTTCAAATTAGCTCCCCACAACTAGTGATTGTCGGGTTTTGGCAAAAAGTTGCAAGGGAAAGTTAAAATAGCCAAAAGAAGAATAATTATAGAAGCCTTCGCGGACGCCAGCGTTGAAATTTATTGAGCTTCGGTCTGAATGGTCACCTGGCTCATTAAAAGCTTATGGATGGGGCATTTATCGGCAATATCCATTAATTTAGAAGACTCTTCGCTGCTAAGAGTCCCAACGAGTTTTATTTTTCGTGATATAACAGATTCCTTACCTTCGGATAGGATTTGAACGACGACTTCGACATCGTCTAATTTCATATTTTTTCTTTTTGCATACATTTTTATGGTAATACTAGTGCAAGCAGCCAAGGCGGATTCTAAAATTTCATGAGGATTCATTCCTTGATCTTGACCGCCAATTGATGCGCTGACATCGGAGACTATTTCATGACTACGGACCGAGGACTTAACAACAAAATTGTGGACACCTTTAAGCTGAATCATAGGATTATCTTGAATTATTAAATAAGAAAAATCAATATGATTGAGTGACCGCCAACCTCATTTTAATTGTTTCTGCATTTTTACATTCGACTTGGAATTTTCTATTCAAACGATTGAGCCCAAAAAGTTCGGCTTTGCTTTTAATTGTTTCAGTGGGAACTCTGTTTTCATTGCTTGTGGCACCCGTTACGGGTGGTGTGCACTTTGGCTCGCTGATGGGTTTGTTTTTTACCGTAATTGCTGGACTTTTTGAAGCCGGCTATTTTCACACCCTAAGCAAAACCTATGAAACAGCTCCCTTTGGAATTTCCTATTCCATAATGCGCGGCGGGGCGATGTTGCTAGTCACGATTATTTCGATTTCGTTTCTATCAGAACCTGTATCTAAAATGAAAATAGTCGGGGTTTTGATTCTTATAGCTGGGATATTTTTAGCTCCGTCCAAAGATGAAGATAAATTAAACCGTACTGGATTGATCTGGGCATTAAGCAGCTCGGTGTTTATTGCGGGATACCACTTGTTTTACGGCTTTGCCTTAAAAGAGGGGGTCAGTCAGGTGTCCCTTTTTGCGCTTTCGATGTTAACTTCGGTACCGTTTTTAGCCTTTAAATCGCGGGCTCAAGCTCTGAAAG
>JAYTTH010000439.1:0-3824 GCA_043745515.1 Pseudobdellovibrionaceae bacterium
TTTTTGATTTTCTTCTGGAGTTGCATAATGGCTGCCGGGATAAATTCCGATCTGATCTAAGTCTTCGACAATTTCGCCAGTCAGGGGATCTATCCAGCACAATCGTTCAATATAGTCGCCAAAAAATTCCACTCGAATGGCTTTACTGTCTTCATAGGCAGGAAACACTTCGACGACGTCGCCTCGAACGCGAATCGTGCCTCGATGGAAATCAATATTATTTCTTTCGTACTGGATACGAATAAGCTCGCGAATAAATTGATCTCGTTTCATTTCCGTATTGTTAACAACATGAACCATCATATCGTTATAGGCTTCGGGACTGCCCAAACCATAAATGCAGGAAACACTGCTGACTATGATGACGTCGCGACGATCAAACAAAGATCGCGTGGCAGAATGCCTCATTCGATCGATTTGATCATTGATTGCTGAATCTTTTTCTATGTAGGTATCGGTAGATGGAATATAGGCTTCTGGCTGGTAATAGTCGTAAAAGCTTACAAAATATTCAACGGCGTTTTTAGGAAAAAGGTCTTTAAATTCAGAATACAATTGGGCTGCCAGGGTTTTATTGGGAGCTAAAATAAGCGCGGGCATATTCATTTTTTCAATAATATGAGCCATCGTAAATGTTTTACCACTTCCCGTAACTCCCAACAGAGTCTGATGTTTGATGCCTCGATTTAAATGATCAAATATTTGTTCGATCGCTTTTGGCTGATCTCCTGACGGCTTATAAGCCGTTTCCATTTTAAAATTTTTATGGCGTTTTGTGGTAGTCGCGCGACTCATGAGTCTTCCTAATTTTTCTTACTGCCGCCCAAGCAGTCGGGACTTACAAAGTTTGAATGATTTTTTTCGATTTCCCATTCAGTTAAAGTGTAGGCTCTAATGGACAAAGCATGAAGCCCTTTATTAAACTCGTAACCCAATATAGAATAAATTTTTTGATGACGTTCTACTTTCGACAATCCAGAAAATGAATCCGAAGCCACAACGACTTTAAAATGACTCTCAGCACCCTCGGGAACACTGTGATTCCCCGATTCATCTTCAATATAAAGATATCCGGGCCTAAGTATTTCGGTCAGTTTATCGTTTAATCTTTGATTTCGCATACTCTAGTCCTAGTTTTACAAGCGTCACAGACGTAGAGTTTAACACATTTTTTTCCAAACTTTTAGCTTTTACTAGCGCTTTAGCTGCCAATATTTGAGCCAAGGGGTGCCCCACTGGTAATGCTTCAAATTTTCCATCATTCACCCATTCGCCGGCGATGCGCTCTGCCAGATTAAACGCCATGGGAACTTTGGCTTTTAACAAAAAACTACCTGGAAACCGGAGTTCAAAAGAATCAGGCTCAGAGAATGACTGGAAAGACTCTGGACCTGGCTCTAGGGGCTCAACGCCAGACGCGTTCATTTCATTTATTGGCTTATCCGTATCCGGCATTTTACTTGGACGTCGCTGCTGCACCTTTGTCTCCAGGGGCGATGATTCAGCCTTTGTTTCCAAATTAATATCATAGCCAGTTTGAATGGCTAAATCGTCGTCTGGTTCTTGTTTTTTCTTAGTTACGGTTTGCGAGTCCGTTTTCTTTCGAGACTTTTTCTTTTTTCTATCAAAATCTTTTATGGACGGCATAGGAGCTCCTTGTCTAATTCTAGCAACTCAAGTGTCACTAAGTGGTAATCTTCTTTTGCCGAAGATTTAGAAGAATAAATTGATTTTGATGTCGCCAATGTATTTTTAGCATCGGATGAAACGCGAATGTAGCTTTTGAGCAAAATATTTGGATACTTTTCAATAAACGCCTCTAAATACTGGCCGCTCACTTTTTCGCGCGCATCGTATTTGGTAAATAAAACTTTTATATCCGATTTTATTTTGAAATCTTTTTTAATGTCTAATAGTTCGGAATAGTTTTTTTCAAAACCCAATATTGAAAATTTATCAGGATTTACAGGCAATACGACCATATCACTGGCGACGGTAACTGCCGTGTTGGTGGCAGATAAGGCCGGAGCAGTGTCTAGAATTATTAAATCGTAATTTAAACTAATTTGACTAAGCTGGCTCTTAATCGATTCAGACCAATTACGATTTGAATTAATAAAAGCTCTTTCTAAAACGGAATTATTAAGACTTGATGGAATCAAATCAATATGGGAATTAATTGGCTGAATGGCCGATTCAATAGATATTTTTTTCTCAAAAATATCTAACCATACGTGTGAGTTTTCATTTGAATGACCTAGGGCAAATGTCAAATTAGCTTGTTGGTCCAAATCTACAAATAAAACTTTGGCTCCCAACATCGAAGCACGCAAGCCAATATTTAAAGCCGAGGTCGTTTTTGCAACGCCGCCTTTTAGCATTTGAAATGAAATTACTTTTTTAGGGTACCTAAAATTCTTTTTAATTAAATATTCGCGTACCAATTCTGCCGGGATGTAACTTAACGAGGGACTAGTTTCCATCACAGCGGAAAATTCGTCTTTAAATTCAGCCAATTCCAAACCCACAACATCAGCCAGGTCTATTGCTGACACACACACTGCCGACTTGGCCGTTAAACTTTGGCTCTCTTCAATCATTCGAATCATTTGTACCCCCGAATCCATTTGGACGACCCATTAATACCATAGGAATTAACCTACTAAAGGTCAAATTTTAATAAAGATATGTCCAAGCTTTGATTCCAAAACACCCTTTGTTTGAACCATCCTCTGAACGTAATTTCGAATGGCTTCGCTGTCATAACGGCCATAGTCTTTGTCTAAGGCAAAAAGACCCAAGGGCATTTTAACATGGCCGTTTACAAGGTGGGAATGACTAAAGAAGTAAACTATAAGCTCTATCGAATCCGGGCCCATTTTTGAGATTTCAACTGATCGAAGTTCAGGATTTTCCACGGCCACAGGTATTTCTGTTTCCGCTGGCTGAATGTTTTCTAAACGATACGCTTCACCCAATGACGCCGGACTATAATTCTCATTTTCCTTCGAAGATTCTAACAACCCAGATAAAAATCGATCCAGAAATCTCCACTGAAATGTGTGGGCAAATGAACAGTGCACTCCCTCATCAAATTTGTGAAAAAATGATTGATCGTTTGCTTTTTCAAAAAGTAAATCAAAATTTTTCTCTGCAATGACTATTGGATCGGTCTTGGTGGCAAGAACGTAAAACTGCCTTGGCAGAACCGTCTGATCTGAAATAAACTGATAGTCACTATCAAAATTTCCGGTGTAAAAATCTTTTGATAAATAGATCTGCCAGGATTCATTGTATTTGTATTTTTTTTCGAGCCACGACCAAACACCATTTACCCAGCGGGGCGATAGGCTAAACAGGGAACTAAAAACTGAATCTAACTTAAAATCTTCTTTCTTTACCAAATCTTTAAATCGATAGCTGCTCCACCAATCAAGTAAAAAAGGCTTCCAGCCGCTGGCCATTTGCCCCTGAAACGAAGCTTTTAAATCTACCACTGGGCATAGTAACAACGTTTTATCGAAGTACTTGTAGTTGTTTTTTTGATTCACTAAACTGGATAGCATAACCCCATTTGCGCCAAGGCTGATACCTACCAGATGAATTTTATCTACCAGTCCGTCCAACGTTTTGTTTTTTCGAATTTGGTCTATCAAATATAGGTTTTCAAAAGCTTCTTTTGGACCGGCAATCATGCCTTGGTCGTTGTTAACGATATGATCGCCACTTGTAGAATTTTCTAATACGACAACATGGTAATTATTTAATTCTGTAAATAGATACAACAAATACTTTTCGGCAATCAATTCATCAACCGAAGCAAA
>JAYTTH010000440.1:0-3812 GCA_043745515.1 Pseudobdellovibrionaceae bacterium
CAAAAGGGTGGGGGCGAAATAACCTTCGACACTTTGGACATTATGTCTACTCCACCGAAAGAAGAAATCTCCTTAAAGTTTTCGAATGTAGAAGTAAACTCTGGGCTTAGCAAAAAGGCAGAAAAAGATTCGGTAACTGGTTTTACCAATACAGGTATGACATCGACAAAGCTCGGCTTAACGACAAACACTATTGTGGGAATCCAATTGCCTACAAACATTCAAAATGAAATCAACAAAGGCCTACCCTATTTTATCGCAATCAAAAAAGACAACCCATCAAATTTTGAAGTTTTAACGCAAGGGTATTTTACAAAAGTGACGAATCTATTTGATAAATTTATTCTAATTGCAATTGATCCAAGCGAACTGCATGCCGTCCCTGTTTCCTGGTCAGATAACATAGCCCCAAGATCCAAAGATTTGGAAAAATTAGATTTAACAGAACCAAGTATCTTCAAAATTGTTGCCAGCACTTTGAAAAGCTATCACGGCTACATCGTACTGAACGAGAATAACGAGAAGTTTTTTGAGTTTTGGAACCAGGGACAAGTCCCTGGTAATATCACAATGGTGCCGCTAATCATTAGAAATAAATTAGTGGGAATGTGGATGGGCCTTGGCGAATCCAACACCTATAATTGGAACACATTAAAGCAAATGGAAGCCAAATCTAAAGAGCTCTGTGAATCTTTCAATAACATGTTTAAAGATGTAAACGCCGACGCGGCTTAAAACAGCATCCTCATTTTCAAGAATAAAATTTCTGACACGAGTTTCTAAAAAGTTTTGCATAGAGACGAAGACCAATTTGCTAACTATCCACTTTTCCGACTATAGCTGCGACCAAAGATACGGCACTAAAAACGAATGTCATTTTTTTTGACAACTATTTTTTTCAAATTTCGTTGCTCATTTTCAATAAAAGAGCTTTCAGGGTTTCACCATGTGATTTTTTTTTAATGAACAAAAAAATTTGAGAAAGAATTAATATAGTCTGCTATGTCCATTTGGAAAGCAAAACTAAAACCAAAAGGAATACTATGAAACACATTATCAAAATGTTGATTATACCAACATTTATTTTCGGCCCGCTGATCTCAAGCGCAAAAGGACACGGTTCCAGTACCAATGAAAATGGAACTGTTAAGCTTAAGGAACTTCAACCAGGCCAATCTCGTCAACGAGTTGATGGCTCAGTTGATAAAGTGCACAAAGATGGCGCCGGTTATACGCACTCTTATGTTGATAGCGGCGGCAATAAACACAATGAATCCATTCGCTATGATCAAAACAATCATGAAGTCAAAACTGGCGAAGCCATACATCCAAGAAATGGCGGCCCCGCCTATGTAGAACAGCGCCCGCAGCAACGACAGCAACAGCCTCAGGTTCAATATCGTTCTCCTGAAGTTAATCACAACGGAACTGTTAAACTTAAAGAATTATCGCCTGGTGAATCACGTGTACGTGCAGATGGTACGACTGACAAGGTTCATAGAGATGGCAATGGCTATACACACTCTTATGTTGATGGCCGTGGCGAACGACACAATGAATCTATTCGCTATGACCAAAGAACCGGTCGCGAGGTTAAAATGAGCGACACTGAACATCGTTTCAACGGTGATGTTGTAACTCATTATCGCAATGGTGGTTATGATGTTCGCGGAACCGACGGCTTAAGATCTCGTCGCAACAATTCTGGAGGCTATGTATACCAAGAGCGTCGTGATACATGGAATAACCGTCCAGTGATCTACCGTGAATACAATAATAATTATCGAACTGTTTTTGTACAAAATAATTATTTTGGATCATCGGTTTATTTCTATCGACCATCTTATTACGGGTACAGCGAATACTCTCGTGTATTATCTCCTTGGGCTCAGCCTTCATATTACACTTGGGACTGGAATTACAACAATCGTTACAGTTCATACTACCGTCCATACGGTCGCTACGCTTCCCCTTCGCAATGGTTAACAGATTATATGATCATGTCACTTATCCAAAGCCGATATGACCGAGTCACCTATGCTGACGAAGTTGTATCATATGCACAGGATTCTTATGGTGTGAGCGAAGCTATTCGAGAAGAAATTCGAATGCAGGTTGAACAATCACTAAGAGCGCAGCGAACATCGGTGCAACTTGATTCTGGAATGGATCCACAGCAAATCATCGTCAATGGCCGTTTGATGGTCGTGCATGAGTCTATTTTAGCGACCGATAGCTATGGTAGCGAATGCCAAATTGACGAAAGTGACATTGTTAGAATCGTTTCTCAAGACTACCAAGGACAAGCAAAATTACGAGTCATCGCTGCCAAATCAGGAAGCTGCGGCCTTGGCTCAATCCTTACTGTTTCTACTGATAACTTAATCCAAATGGAAAACGACTTCCAATCAAGAATTCAATTAGGTATGGGCGAAATGCGCCGCCGAAATGTCGGACAGTAATTAGAATTCACCATCGAACATCGGTGGTGGAGGTGGTGGCGGTGGAATATAACCATCGCCAAATTCACCATTTCCCTGAACTCCCCCACCAAAATCTGAATTTGGCATGGGTGCAGGAGGAGGCGGCGGTGGCGGAATTTCATCATAAAATGGCTCATTGGGCATATCGACTGGCGGCGGCGGAGGTGGTGGAATATACCCCGAATCCGCGCCAAAATCTGGTGGAGACGCGCCAGACGATCCTTTTCCTGATTTAGCGACTTTGTATTTGGGTTTAGCGCCGTACATAGCACGTTTTTTATAATTATACCGTGGGCGATCTAAAAAAATGTCTAGTTCTTCTTCTTCGGTAAAATCACGCTGAGCTTCGATAGCGTGATTCTTCTTTTTATTTTTAACGTATTCAGCCCGTTTTTCTTCATAATCCTTTTGTTCATCTATTTTTTCTCTGTTGAACTCTTCGAAACGATCGGCTTCATCATCTTTTTTACCCTGCAGATCTTGATCTCGTTTAAAATCTCTCAGTGCTTTGCGCTTTTCAAAAACGTCTTTTTCTAGTTCTTCCAAATACGCTTTGTAGGCACGAAGACGTTCCCGATCGTAAATTTGACTTTCCGAGATTTGATCCTTGTAGCCAGAGAGTCTTTCTTGTTCCATTTCTTGCTCTTCGATTCGAGCATGAACCATGTTAAATGAAAAAGTGCTCGCAATCGCCAAAAAAAGACTAACAAACGAGATGGAGGCACGAAAGCCGAGTCCATCGTTAAGACGGTGTTTCATTGCTATAATTGTATCACTTTTTTTAAAATGCGAATCTAAATTATTTTCCTCTCGACTTTTTAAACGAATTTGTGAATCATAGGATCCTAATATCTAGTGTATAGGGGTCCAAAATGGATTTTTTGTCAGAAATTGGTGTATTTACGGCTAAAACATTGGTCCTATTTTTGTTTTTTGGTGGTCTCTTTTTGATCATTGCCATGATGGCCCTTAAATCTCAGATGAAGTCAGAATTGGAAATTGAAAAACTTAACGATAAAATGAAAGGCTATGCCAACACATTTAAATCGGTGCTTTTTGAAAAAGAGCAGCTTAAAGATGAAAAGAAGAAGCAAAAGAAAGAGAAAAAAGAAAAAAAACAATTGCCGGATGCCCCTCTGCCTCGTCTTTTTGTAGTTGATTTCAAAGGGGACATAAAAGCATCGCAAGTTGAAAACTTACGAGAAGAAATCACTGCGATCTTAACAACAGCCACTGACAAAGATGAAGTTTTAGTTTGCGTCGAAACACCAGGCGGTGTTGTTAACAATTATGGTTTAGCAGCCAGTGAACTGGTTCGCGTTCGTGAAC
>JAYTTH010000441.1:0-3807 GCA_043745515.1 Pseudobdellovibrionaceae bacterium
TTTTTTCACAACTTTTTGAAGG
This sequence comes from Pseudobdellovibrionaceae bacterium, assembly GCA_043745515.1. Lineage (GTDB taxonomy): Bacteria > Bdellovibrionota > Bdellovibrionia > Bdellovibrionales > Bdellovibrionaceae > UBA2316. The sequence continues at coordinate 23 of JAYTTH010000441.1, forward strand.
TGACGATTCAGAAAAACCAGAGGCTTCTATTTTAGAATCCGCTGGTTTAGATAAAATTTTGTCCGACGATCCTGCCAAAGTAGCGGCTGATAAAACAAAGTCGAGCGCAAAAGATAAAGTAGTATCTAGTGGCTGGATTCCCTCGGAAACCAAAGAGACAGCTGCTGGTAAAGCTGCGGACGTCTCTGTTGCTGCAAAAAGTAGCGAACAAAAGTCAGAGCAAAAAAATAAACCAACAAGTGAACCAGCTGGATTTATTAATGGAGATCCCATCACTGGGGAAGGCTCTGATTTAACCCGCGATAAAAATGACAGCCCTGAAATTACTGGCAGAATTGAAGGCCAGAAGAACGATGCAAGTCCAACATTAATAAAAAGTCAGCCAACCCATTTTCAGCCTACCTACAGTGAAAGCGATGTTGAAGAATCCGATCAGTCAAAAATCCTCGATAAAAATGCGGACAGCTTTGAAATAATTAAAGAGAAACCGAGCGGCGAAAAAGAAATCGCGCGAGCTAGCGAAGTTGAACACGAAAAGCCTAAAAACTTGAGGGCCCCTAAACGTTATGATCAAGAACAAAAAATAGTTACGGTCATGGGAAAAAACGGGACCGAAGCTAAAAATTCTTTAATTGTTGAAGGCGCTAAACAAGCCTTAGTAGAATCGGTTGAGATACTCGATGGCCAGGTAGAACGTCCGTTGGAAGACTCGTCTCAGGTGGCTTGTATCGTTATTGAATCAACCCGATTCAATGGCTATATGATTTCTGCCTTGGGGAAAAATCGCAAAATGGACGGCAAATTTGTCACCGCGGTAAAAGAAAAGTTGTATAAATTTTTGAACGACAACGGGGAAACCGTATCTGATAAAGAAAATATGAATTTAAAAATCAAAAAAGTCGAATTTGAAGAGTGGGCATTAGAATACGCTGATTTTATGAAAACATCGGTTCATCATGGCGATGAAATTGCGATGGCGTTTTTTCCAGTTACCAAAGTGCGACCTGAAGTGGGCGATTCGGCTTCGACCACTATGGCTTCACTAAAACTGGTGGAACTGGAAGGCGATAAAGTTGTCGAATTTAATATGTACGTGTATCTGCCAAATAATAAGAAATATATTTTATACACCCCAAAAGGTGGCAAATTTTACACCGTCCAAAAGGATCGTCTGACTATAAAGGGTGTCAAAGATGTCCATATGCTTAAATCCGAAGTGGGCGACCTTTCTAAGTACAAAGCCCAAAACTATTTAGACAATTTGATAGATAGTTACAAAAAGAAAAAACCCAAAGGCGGCTCGTCTGCGGCCTAGATTTAACGCTTAGATTTAATGCCTAAATTTTAGACTTTTAAATTAAAGTACTGAGTAAAAATTAATTGTTAGAAGCAATAATAGTAAGAATACAACGACCATTCTTTGATTCATTTGAACGCATTGATTTGCAGAGTTAGTAGAGAAAACCATGTCGTGCGTTGTAGCAGTCCGATTTGGAAACTCAAGACTTTTTTAAACTAGAGTCTTTACCTTGACGCATTTTTGTAAATTCTTACCAGTATTGACAAATTCTCAATCCTAAGGCTTTTTAACGGTTCTAAGAAAAATGGAAAATCAGAGCTAGAAAGCTCACTTCAAAAGGTGGACGTTCATGATGGAATTAACCAATTCGAACTTACTATTATTGCCGGTCATCGCTGGCGTAATCGGATTAATTATTGCCTTGTTCTTTTATTTCGCAGTGAAAGCAAAACCAGATGGCAATGAAACAATGAATCGAATTGCACAGTATATTCGTGAAGGCGCCATGGCATTTTTAGTGCGTGAATACAAAGTCTTGGGTTTGTATTCCGTGGCTGTTGGGGCGGCTTTATTTTTTGCTTTGGGCTGGGAATCGTGTGTGTTCTTTTTATTGGGCGCATTTCTAAGTTTAACGGCTGGTTTTTTTGGTATGAAAGCGGCGACGTACGCAAATGTCAGAACGGCTCAGGCAGCTACTACTGGTATTAAGCCAAATGCATTGTTAGTTGCATTGGATGGCGGCGCGGTCATGGGATTGTCTGTGGCTGGTTTAGGTCTAATTGGCCTAGGAGTTTTATACTACATTTTTAAAGATCAAAAAACTGTCGGTACAATATTGCACTCGTTTGCAGTGGGCGCATCGTCGATAGCTTTGTTTGCTCGTATTGGTGGCGGTATTTATACCAAAGCTGCCGATGTTGGCGCGGATATCGCTGGTAAAGTGATTCAAGGGATTCCAGAAGATGATCCACGTAACCCGGGCGTAATTGCTGATAATGTGGGTGATAACGTCGGCGATGTGGCCGGCATGGGTGCGGATATTTATGAATCGATGGTGGCTGCGATTGTTGCGGCGATGGCGATTGCTTTTACGATACCGACTTCGTTGTTAACTGATTTAGTTCCCGGTGGTGACGAAGCGACGATTAGAAATGCAGCGATTGTGTTGCCTTTGATTTTGTCTGCTATTGGTTTGTTGATTTCAATCGTTGTAATTTTTGCGACTCGTGCGTGTCGCGCCATGTTTGCTCCGGCAGCGATTTTGAGATTTGCTTTGTTGTTTCCACCTATTTTATTAACAATCGCGAGCGCGATTTTGATGCCTATTTGGGGTGTATCTCAGGGTGTGACGATTGCTTTGGCTGCTGGTTCAATTGGCGGTGCTTTGATTGGTTTGATAACTGATTATTACACATCAATGGGCCCTGTAAAACGAATCGCCGAAGCATCTATGACCGGTCCGGCAACTAATGTGATTCGTGGTTTAGCAATTGGAATGGAATCCGTAGCCGCGCCAACAATCGTGGTCGTGATTGCGGCTTGGGTAGCCAATCATTATTTAGGTTTGTATGGAATTGCAATGGCTGCGGTTGGAATGCTGGCAGGCACTGCGGTCGTTATGACCGTCGATGCTTATGGACCAATTGCTGACAATGCTGGTGGAATTTCTGAAATGAGCGGTCTGGGCAAAGACGTGCGCGCGATCACTGATGAATTGGATGCCGTTGGAAATACGACGGCAGCAATTGGAAAGGGTTTTGCGATTGGTTCTGCGATATTGACAGTGGTTGCATTGTTTAGCGCATTTAACATGGAAGTAAATCACGTGCGAAATGAAGCCGGTCTTGGCAATATGGCATTGGATTTAACGTCTGCTAATGTATTAATCGGAATTTTGATCGGCGCGATTCTGCCGTTTCTAGTGGGTTCAACAACTATGACAGCTGTGGGTAAAGCAGCCGGTGATATCGTTGAAGAAATTCGTCGTCAGTTCAAAGAAATTCCAGGACTACTTGAAGGCACAGCAGAACCTGAGCCTGCTAAGATTGTGGATATTGCTACCTTAGCGGCCCTTAAGCAGATGGTTCTTCCAGGCATGATTGCCGTGCTTGCTCCGGTAGTTGTTGGCTTTGCAATGGGACCGCAGGTTCTAGCAGGAACATTAGCTGGCGCATTAGCCGTTGGTGCGACGATGTCCTTGTTTATGGCCAATGCCGGTGGCGCTTGGGATAACGCCAAGAAATTTATCGAAAAAGGTGGAATGCCAGGTCATCCAAAAGGATCCGACCTTCACAAAGCCGCGGTTGTTGGCGACACAGTTGGTGACCCGTTCAAAGATACTTCAGGTCCTGGTGTTGCCATTTTAATCAAAGTAATGGGCGTTGTTTCCTTACTGATAGCTCAGCTTGTTGCCACTATTGGTGGTTAATTTTTTAAAATAAATTCAGATTTTCTGGAAAAGGTAGCTTTTAGAGCTATCTTTTTT
>JAYTTH010000442.1:0-14307 GCA_043745515.1 Pseudobdellovibrionaceae bacterium
GCTGGCGCAGTTATCCACAATCTTAAAAAGATAAGACGAAAAGAATTAACAAGGGACCCCGGGGTTTTCAACACGAGACATTTTTGCCGCAATGTGAATTTTTAAGAACCTGTTATCTAGTGGTTCGAACTAAATATTTTACAATAGGTAGTGGCGGACTCAATTTTAGGTTTTATGGAAATGGACTCCTGATGGGGAAAGCTTAAAATTTGTGCTTGTAAAAGAACTGTATTAGGGACATAAAGGTGAATCTAATTTTGTTCTGCCAGTTAAGGAGATTACATGAAAAGAACGTATCAACCGTCTAAAAAACGTAGAAAAAGAACCCACGGTTTCCGTAAAAGAATGGAAACTAAAAACGGACAAAAAGTTCTAAATCGTCGCCGCTCTAAAGGACGTAAGAAACTATCTGTTGAGATTAGTGGTAAGTAAACAGTTACAAAAGCCGGTAGAAAAAGCGTTAATGAAAACGTATCGGTCAATTAATAAAAACTCAGATTTTTTATATCTTAAAGAAAAGGGGATAAAATTTTGGGCGTCATCCTGGATGCTTTTTAGTATGGATGCCGCCTATAGCCCAATATCCTCTAAATCTGAAATTGGTTTTATTTTAAGTCGAAAAGTAGGAAATGCTGTTATTCGCAATCGAGTGAAGCGGTGGTTACGTGCCGAAATTTCGATTTTTTTAAAAGAGAATCCCGATGTTAAGGTTAAATTCTCTGTTTTCATTAAACCAATGTCCGACGGGTATTATAGGAAAATGAGTTTTGATAGCTTTAAAAAAGTATTAAATAATGGAATCAAGTTTATCTACAAGAAGCGCCCGCCAGAAGTGGAACAATAGTCTGCAGTTTTTACTGGTAAAATGTCTAAAAATATTCGGACTTTTATTTATTGGCGCTTATAGAACCCTAGGGACCCAGTTTATGGGCGGCAGCTGTAAATTTCACCCCTCGTGCTCTGCTTATGCGTTGGATGCTTTTCACAACCACTCCCCATTTTTAGCTATCAAACTTGTTTCAGTTAGGTTATTAAAATGTCGACCATTTTCCGATGGTGGTTATGACCCTGTTCCCGAAAGGAGATCTTAGTGCAAGATCAAAATAACAGTCCATTTAATAGTCGATTTATAGTGGCGATGTTAGTTTTTGGGGGTTTTTATCTAGGGTGGAATTTTTATCTTCAAAAAAAATATCCGGGATATGGCAAAAAAGTTGAAGTTACCGCTGCGGCGGCGGTTTCCGCAACTGAGGGAAATAGCCTAGCTGGTGATAAGCCGGTACCAAAAGATGCTACGACAATGGGTTCGGGTTCTTCGATTGATTCTAAATCAGTGACCAAACAGGAAGAAAAATTAATACCTTTTTCAAATGAAAACTTTAGTTTTAGTGTTTCATCACGTGGGTTGGGCATTAAAAATGTTGAAATTAAAAACTACAAAGACGAAAATCACGAATCGATTAAAGTTGGACAGTCAGACACCATCAATTTATTTGAAATTAAACTAGCAGATGGCTCCGATGTATATTTTGATATGAAAGAAATTGAAAAAGGTAAATTTCGAGGGGTGTATTCTTCGGCAACCTTAAGAATAGAACGAGATTTGCAGTTTTTTGAAAACAACAATTCGTTTAAATCGACCACTAAACTGGTTTCTTTGAATGACAAACCGGTACCGCCAGTTAAATTTATGGTTCCTGAAAAAACCATGGAAAGCAAAAGTAAATCATGGTTATTTCCTTCCTATCAGCACCAAGATTTTTATGTAGCCCATGAAAACACAACTCAAACGGTGAACTTTTCCTCTGCCAAAGCTGACATTGCTCAGACTGAATACAAAAACGTCAGCCTATTATCTATTGGCAGTCAGTATTTTGTTTCAGCGATGATTGATCAGTCAGATATAATTCCAGAAGCCAGGATAGGGTCGTCTGTTGCGCTTAAAACAGCGACGGCAGAGTTAGTGTATAAACCAAACGATGGAATAAAAGATATTTCTTTAACTCAAATTCTGTTTGCGGGTCCTAAATCAATAAATTTGATGGCTGAAGTACATCCAGAACTAGCTCAGGTAATAAATTTTGGATGGCTAAGCTTTATTGCTAAACCGCTGCTTTATACGATGAAATGGTTTTTTCAGCAGATTCCTAACTGGGGAGTCGCTATTATATTGTTAACATTGTTGGTGAGGCTATTTGTTTTGCCGTTTAACTTGATGTCTTACAAATCAATGAAAGCGATGCAAAAGATTCAGCCGCTTATGGCGGCCGTAAGAGAAAAATATAAAGATGATCCGGTAAAAATGAACTCCGAAGTGATGGCTTTAATGAAAGTAAATAAAGCGAATCCTTTGGGCGGCTGTTTGCCAATGTTTTTTCAAGTACCCGTTTTTTTCGCTTTGTACCGAGTTATCGGCTCTAGCATTGAATTATATGGCAGCCCATTCATGTTTTGGATTCAGGATCTTAGCGCTCATGACGAATTTTTTGTGTTACCCGTGTTGATGGGTCTAACCATGTTTGCCCAGCAAAAATTGACGCCCTCTACAATGGACCCTATGCAGGCAAAAATACTTATGTATATGCCTCTAATATTTACGGTTTTTATGGTTAATTTGCCAAGCGGATTGACACTCTACATGTTCGTGAGTGCTTTGTTCGGGGTGATGCAACAGTATTTTATGATGAGATCAAAACAAGCGGCTTAAAGCGGTTTAATTAGGAGGAAATATGAATTTTTTCAAAAAACTATTTGGTTCGGGCAAGGCTTCTAGTAGCCCGGTAGAAGATTTATTGAGACAAACAATCGAGGGTCTATTGGCCAACGGTGGTTTCGAAATCGAATACGAAATAAAGTCTGAAGTTTCTGAAACGGATGGTTCTACCTATGATATTCAGTTGGCAGGACCGGATGAAGAGTTATTTAAAGACCGCAAAGGGCAATTATTGGACTCGTTTCAATTGCTGCTTAAGCGCGTTGTTCAGCATCATTTCCCTGAAGATCGATCTAATGTTCTTATCGACTGCGGCGGGTATCGTCAAGAATCTGAAGCCGCTCTTATTGATCGCGCAGACAAACTGAAGCAAATCGCGGTAGAACAGCAAAAAGCTGTTTATTATCGTGCTCTACCCCCCAAAGAGCGCAAGGTGGTTCACCAGTATCTTTCCAAAGATCCTCGGGTAAAAAGTCGATCTCTTGGCGAAGGTCTTTATAAAAAAATTAAAATCTATCCAGCAAAAAATGAAAATGCTGTGGATTCTGATACTGTAATCGCAGATTAACCTATGCACCTGGGCGAGGGCAGAGATCATTTATCTGTATGTGCTGTCTCTACCCCCATGGGCTACGGTGGCATTTCGGTCATTCGAATTAGCGGGCCAAAGTCCTTTGAAATTGTTAAAAAATCTCTTAAAAGTGACCAAAATTTATTGTCTCACAGGGCCTTTTTAACCAATTTTCAGGAGGCCTCGTCCGGGAAAATTTTGGACGAAGTGATGATTTTGCCTTTTGAAAAGGGCAAATCCTTCACCGGAGAAGAGTCCGTAGAAATTTCTTGTCACGGATCTCCAGTAATTTGTGGCTCAGTTTTAAAAGAACTTTGCGCCAATGGCGCGGTAATGGCCATAAATGGCGAGTTTACCTATCGCTCTTTTATGAATGATAGATTGGATTTAATTCAAGCTGAAAGCGTACTTTCTTTGATTCATTCTCATTCACAATTGGGTTCTGAATTAGCACTTCGACAACTAAAGGGAGAGCTTTCTTTGAGACTCTCGTCGTTGAAAGAAAACATTGTCTGGTGTTTGGCCCATATCGAAGCCGGTATCGACTTTTCTGAACAAGGGATTATCGTTGTTGAAGACAAAATTCTTAGTGACCGACTGGAAGCGGCTCTGGGGGAACTGAATCAACTTTTGAACTCCTACGAAACTGGACGCATTCTAAAGGATGGCATAGTGTTGGTTTTAAGTGGTGAACCAAATGTCGGCAAATCGAGCCTCATGAATGTTCTTTTAAGCATGGATCGTTCAATTGTTTCAGATATTGCGGGAACGACCCGAGATGTGATTCGTGATGATTTGATTTATAAAAATTTGAAATTTACCGTAGTTGATACCGCAGGAATTCGAATGGATTCGAATGACCCAATAGAAAGAATGGGTGTGGACCGCTCTTTAAAAGAGCGACAAGAAGGTTTTTTAAATATTGTCATTTTGGATGCTTCAAAAGCGCTTTCAGGGCAAAATGGTTTGATTTTTGATGGATTAAATTTGGAACGTACTTTTTTTGTGTTAAATAAAGTGGATCTACTTGATGAAGCTCAAGTTTTGGAAAAGCGATCTGAATTCAAACTTCTTCTGGGTAGTCTTTTTGGGCTCATTGCTGCAAATGGTTTTTCAAATCGACTTTTATTTACCAGTTCGCTCGCGACTGATACGAAGAATCAGATTTTGGATGTGATATACGATTATTGGATTGGAAAATACTCCCATATAGAGTCTGTAGCCGTATCGAGCGCTCGCCAAAGGGAAGAGCTGAAATTAGCCCAGAAGTTGTTAATAAGAGTCGTTGAGGGACTAAGCACTCAGCTTGGATCAGAATTTATTGCCTTTGATTTAAAAGAGAGCCTCATGTCACTTCAGCGAGTCGTTGGTGAGGTTTATGACGACCAGATTTTGGATAAAATTTTCAAAGAATTTTGTCTAGGAAAGTAAATTTAAAGCCATCAAAGTTGAAAATGGATTTTCGACCAATTTAGGATTAAGATTAGTCGCTAGCACCAGGATAGGACTTTACCGTGAGTTTGGAAAATGAAACAGATTTTGATGTGATTGTAGTTGGCGGCGGACACGCGGGAATCGAAGCGTGTTTAGCAACGGCCCGGTTGGGCAGAAAGACATTGCTGGTGACATCTAACAAAGATCGCATTGGCTACATGAGCTGCAATCCCAGCATTGGCGGGCTTGCCAAGGGACACATGGTTCGCGAATTGGATGTTTTGGGTGGCCAGATGGGCGAGGTCGCCGACGAAACGTGCATTCAGTTTAAACGCTTAAATTCATCTCGTGGACCAGCCGTTCGTGGTACCCGAGTTCAGTCGGATAAAATTAAATACTCAAGGCGAATGAGTCAGATTGTTGCTGACGAAAATAATTTGACAGTTCTCGAATCCGAAGTGAAATGCTTGATCTTAGATGGAGATATTTGTCGTGGCGTTGTTTTAGCCGATCAAGCAAGGGTTTTTGCTCGCGTGGTGATTTTAACTACCGGAACTTTTATGAACGGAGTAATGCATTTTGGATTAAAACAAGTTCAGGGTGGTCGAATAGGGGATCGCGCGTCTATAGGCTTGTCTGATCAGTTAAGGGCTTTTGGTTTAAGTGTGCAGAGACTGAAGACGGGTACGCCTGCGCGGCTTCACAAACATTCAATTGATTGGTCTAAAACCGTTGAACAATTTGGTGATTCTAATTTTTATCCCTTTAGTTTTAACACGAAAGATTTTCCACGGTTGCCTCAAATTGCTTGTTATTTGTCCCGCACAACAGAGGAAACACACCAGATTATTCGCGATAATTTGGACAAATCACCTATGTTTTGTGGAGTGATTGAAGGCGTTGGGCCTCGGTATTGCCCTAGCATTGAAGACAAGATTCATCGATTTGCTGATCGGGACTCCCATCAAACGTTTTTAGAACCAGAAAGTTTAGAAAGCGACCTTATTTACTTGCAGGGTATTTCGACTTCATTGCCTGAAGATATTCAGGATCGATTTTTGAAAACGATTCCTGGTTTGGAAAGCGTGAAAGTGGTTCGATATGGCTATGCCGTAGAATATGATTATTTTGAACCAACTCAAATTGAAAAATCCTTGGCCAGCAGGGCCCTGTCGGGTTTATTTATGGCCGGGCAGATTAATGGGACATCGGGATACGAAGAAGCCGCCGCACAAGGCTTCTTAGCGGGTGTTAACGCGCATAAGTTTCTGGCGGACACTCCGCCCCTTATTTTGGGTCGTGATCAGGCCTACATGGGTGTGTTAATGGATGACCTTGTTACGAAGGGGACGCGGGAGCCTTACCGAATGTTCACGTCTCGGGCGGAACACCGTCTTGTTTTAAGAGAAGATAATACTATCGATAGGTTAGCTAGCATAGCAATCGATGTTGGTTTGTTGTCTGAACGGCAGATTGATGCTTTAGTTGACGTAAAAAGCAGGCGAGCTGGACTTTTATCTAGATTAAAAGAGACTCGAATTACTCCGACTCTTGAAATTCAGAAAAAGATATTAGCGTTGGGGTCGACTCCTCTTTTGAAGTCAACAACCCTCGAAGAGTTTTTAAGGCGGCCAGAAATATCTACCAAAAGTTTGGGCGAATTTATCGACGGAATAGACGCGGATCCAAATGTATTGGACGCGGTGGAGATTGAGGTTAAATATTCTGGATACATTCACAGGCAAAATGAACTGATACAACAAGCAAAATCTCTAGAAAACTTTATGGTTCCAAATGATCTGGTTTACAAGGAGGTCAAAGGTCTTTCCAATGAAGAGTGTGAAAAATTAAATCGAGTGAAACCCATAACCTTGGGCCAAGCTCAACGCATTAGTGGTGTTAATCCGTCAGCAATTCAGGCTATTATAATTCATGTAAAAGGCCGAAGAAATGTGAAGGAGTTATCCCTTGAGCGTGAATACTAATGATGAAGCAGTAAAAATTCAGTGGCGACTCAAAGAGTGGTTTCCCGATTTGTCCCCTATCGTGCACTCCCAGCTTCAATCTTTTTTTGATTTGGTTGTTAGGCACAATAAAACTATAAACCTTGTGAGCCCTAAAACCGTCCCGGTCGCTGACGCTCTGCACTTTGCAGATTCAATTTTGGGTTGCCAGATTATCGTGGATGACGCGCCTGAAATTAAGGGCATTTCAGCTTTTGGAAGTGGAAATGGGTTTCCTGGGATTGTCTTTGCAATCCTTTACCCTGAAATTGAAGTAAGTTTAATTGAGTCAGACGGTAGAAAACTTGAATTTTTGAATCATATTGCGTCAGCAATGGGGCTTAAAAATGTGCGCGTTGTGCAGGGAACGGTGGAGAGCCTTCCCGCGAATTCTGTTAAGTATGCTGTGGCGCGTGGTTTTGCCAATGTTTCTAAGACTATACTTATGGCCCGTAAGCCAATTCAAAAAAGTGGCGTTCTCTATCATATGAAAGGGGATCAGTGGGGGCTTGAAATTACCGAGATCCCCACGCAGCTTTGTTCAGTCTGGGTTCCTGCGTTAGTTCAGGAATACGTGCTTCCCTCTACCCAAATTAAGTTTGGTGTTGTTAAAACCACCAAAATCTGATGTTCCACGTGGAACCTTAGTGGTGGGCCGGGGCCTCCCCATGGGCTGGCGGAGGCGGGGCTTTTTTGGGGGCGTCTGCGGGGTTTTCCCCCAAAAGAATAGGATCATATTCAAACCCTGTTTCCTTGAACCGAGCTTTCACGTCCCATGCGTTCTTTGCCATTCGAAGCTTTTTTTCTGAGTTGTATATTTCCCACTCAGAGGGGTCAGGCTTATAGCCATCCGTCGCGCTTAGCGCCTTTAACCTGACAAATTTAAGACGCTCGAAAGTGCGCAGCTTCCAATAAACAGACTGCTGAGCCATTTTGTCTTTTAGCTTTACCAACTCGATAATCTGACGATCAGCCTTTTGCAGCAGGCCGGTTTGCGGGCGAGCGCCGCGCACATTTTTTCTAATTTCCTCAATTTTTGAGTCTGCTTCTTTAGTAATTCTTTCCGTTTCTCCCTGCTGGGCAACCATATCTTGGTAGATTCCGTCTTTTAGCTCGGGCTTGGGGTCTTTTTTCTCGCAGGAAACGGTTACCACGCTGATCCCCAAAAGGAGCGTCGGCCAAAAGATGTTCCACGTGGAACAGAACTGACGAAAAGTGGTGAATATTTTGAAAATCATGCTGTTCTACGTGGAACATCGGTAAAAAATCATCAAAGCATGAGTGTAATTTGAATAATTGTGTTGAATTAAACTTAAAAGAAAATAGATTTTCATCGTAGGGGGTTTAATGGCTAAAGTTATCTGTATAGCAAACCAAAAAGGCGGAGTTGGGAAAACCACAACATCTGTGAATTTATCGGCGGCCCTTGCGTCCATGGGTAAGCGCGTTTTAATCTTGGACATGGATCCGCAAGGAAATGCCTCAAGTGGCTTGGGGATAAAAAAATATGAAAGCCAAGAAAACAACATTTATCATGTTTTAATTGGGGAAAAATCTTTAGCTGAAACAGTACTTAAAACAAACAATCCAAATCTGTTTATTGTCACGGCAAATCCTGATTTAGTTGGGGCGGAAATAGAGCTGGTGGATATCCCTCAGCGAGAATACAAGCTGAAGCAAGCAATAGCGACCCTTTCTGAGCACTTTGATTATGTAATCATTGATTGCCCGCCATCGCTGGGTTTAATTACCCTCAATGCCCTTACTGCTGCAAACAGCTTTTTGGTTCCCCTGCAGTGTGAATACTATGCGCTTGAGGGCTTAAGCCAGCTGCTGAATACGGCGGGGCTAATCAAAAAGTCGTTGAATCACGACCTGCATATCGAAGGAATAGTTTTGACTATGTTTGATACCCGAAACAACCTATCCCACCAGGTTGTGACGGAAATTAAAAATCATTTTGGGGAAAAGGTTTTCCAGGCGATTATTCCAAGAAATGTACGACTAAGCGAAGCCCCTAGTCACGGACAATCGATTTTTGAATATGATGGTAAATCAATAGGTGCGATAAAATATCTTGAGCTTGCAAAAGAAGTAGAGCAACGAACCAATGCGGCACAAAAATCAAATGAATCTTCGGCTGGCGGTGCCCATGTCTGACATGCATGTTGAAAAACAAAAGCGAGGCTTAGGTCGAGGCCTTGGTTCTTTGTTGGGGTCTGGCCAGGGGCTGCAAACACCAGCGGCGCATGAAAAAAAATCAACCACGGGCCTAATGACGAGCGCCCCCGCGGAAGCGGCCAGGGTGGCGGCTTTCGCGGCCCCCGTTCTTTCTGAAGGTAAAATTTGGCAAGTCAGCATTGAAAAACTCAAGCCGGGCGCCTATCAACCAAGAAAACAATTTGATAAAGAAAAACTCCAAGAGCTATCGCAATCTATAAAATCAAATGGAATCCTTCAGCCCATTGTTGTCCGAAAAATAAACGACATCTTTGAAATAGTGGCGGGTGAGCGCAGGTGGCGAGCGTCGCAATTGGCCGGACTTCACGAAGTGCCGGTCATTATAAAAAACTTTTCTGATCGAGAAACGCTGGAGCTTTCAATTATTGAAAATGTTCAGCGAGAAGATTTGAATCCCCTTGAAGAGGCAGAGGGTTATTCAAGGCTACTGGCTGAATTTAAGCTTTCCCACCAGCAAATCGCTGAAAAAGTGGGGAAAGATCGCGCTACAATTTCAAATGCACTTAGGCTACTGCAGCTACCCGCCGAGATTAAAGAAATGCTAATAAATTCAGATATTACAACAGGGCACGCCAAAGTTTTGTTGGGAATAAATGAACCCCAGAAACAACTGGCATTGGCAAAAAATTGCCGTGATCAAAAAATTAGCGTTAGAAAATTAGAGTTATTGGCGAAAAAACCAGAAGGCTTGCTAAATCCCAATCCGCCAGAAGAAAGCGTAACAAATCGGTTAATGCTTGGCCTTGCTGACGAGTTACAAAAGTTACTTGGTACGAGAGTTAACATCGACTACCATAAATCTAAGGGTAAAATTAGTATTAGCTTTTACTCTGATGAAGAGCTAAGCCAGTTAATTGATAAAATTAAAGAAGGATGTCAGCAATAGAGCCCACTAAAGATCCCTCAAAAGACAAAGCCCGGGAAAACAATCGAGAAAATCAGGTTACTGCCATTCTTGACGCGGGCGCATCTTTTGAGGGGCGTCTTTCTTTTGAGGGCACCGTTCAAATTGGCGGAGTATTTAAGGGCGAGATCTTTACTCAAGATACAATTATTATCAACGAGGGCGCTAGGGTTCAGGCGCAGATCGAGGCCGATACAATTATCATCAGCGGCAGCGTTGAGGGAAATCTATTTGCTCGAAGCAGGGTAGTTATGCATCCCCCAACCGTTTTTCGCGGGACAGTGACAACGCCCAGCCTTAGAATTGACGAGGGCGTAGTCTTTGAGGGCGCCTCTTATATGCCTAAAAACTAAGACGCCTACCGGTCGACTACATTAATTTTAAAAAACTTTGGACAATCCGGCGGGTCGGTGTTATTTCCAAAACCCTAAATCACCGATTTCAGGAAGACTTATGCTGCAGCAACTTGGGATAAATGGGACAGTTATTGTCCAATTTTTTATATTCATTTTTACACTCGTAGCTTTGATGAAGCTCGTGTACGAGCCATTCACTGCCATCCATGAAAAGCGTCTACAAAACACCAAGGGTGGCGCTGAAATAGCCGATGATATTCAAAAACGATCACTAGAGCTGCAGTCTCAATACTCATCCAAGGCAAAAGATGTCCACGAAACCATTTCAAACATTTTCAAAAAATCAAAGGCCGATGCGGGCGCCGAATACGAAAAAATTATTGGTCAGGCAAAATCAGAAGCCAGCGCCGTGCTCGAGCAAAACAGAAAAGAGCTAGAAAAGCGGGCCGGTCAGCTTGAGTCTGACCTTAAGGAAATGAAAGCTGGTTTGGTATTGGCGATAAACAACAAATTGTTAGGTAAATCATGAAAGTTAGTTTTTATTTTTTCGCAGCTGTGGCTGCGATCTCATTTGGCGCGCAAGCAGAAGAGCACGGCGGGACCCATTCAAATGAAATTCCAGGATACGTCCTGTGGCAGGTTATCAACCTAACTATCTTGGCCGTGGCGCTTTATAAATATGGCAAAGATCCAATTAAAGACTATTTTATGAACCGACAGGCCGAGTATCTAAAGCAAGCAGAAAAATCTCGAGCCATTTTTTTAGAAGCAGAAAAAGAATACGCTGATGTGAAAGTTCGCCTGGAAACACTTTCTAGCACGGCAGATACAAGCATAGAAAAAGCCAAACAAGATGCCGACGAGCAAAAAAAACAAATGATAGCGGACGCGCGAGCCGCGGCGGTTCGGCTTAAGGAAGAGGCGCAGTTGGCCGCGAAGCTAGAGGCCCACAGGGATACGGTTCGGGCCAAAAATGAAATCGTGCTCCAGGCGCTTTCTGGCGCGCGGCACGTTTTAACCACAGATATTGGCGGCCAAGACCATCAAAGGCTACAATCAGATTTCAACAAAAATATAGAAACGGTGAGCCCATGAGTTCAATCGAAGTTTCAAAACGATATGCCAAAGCGCTGTTTGCAGTTTCTAAAGAGTCAAACTCCCACGCCCAAACGCTTGCTAGCTTGAGCGCGCTGTCGATCGCTGCCAGCGACCCTGAAATTCAAAATTTTTTCAGAGACCCACAGGTGAGTTTGGGTAATAAAACAAATGCCATCGTAAAAACCATGGACAAAGTCGGCACCACAGATAATGTAAAAAACTTTGTTAAGCTTTTAATGGAGCGAAACAGGGCTGGCTTGTTGGCTGGCGTCGCAAAAGCTTATGAGCAGCTTATTGACGAAGACTCTGGCGTCACCAAGGGCTATGTATATTCGGCAAAGCCACTAGGCGCGGAAGTGGTTGCTTCGCTTGAAGCAAAGATTTCAATCATTTTGAAAAAGAAAATTGTTTTGAACTTTAAAGAAGATCCCCAGGTTATTGGCGGAATAGTTGCTAAAGTTGGCGGCTGGACTTTTGATGACAGCTTGGATTTGCATTTGAAAAAGCTAAAAGAAGAATTAATAAATCATTAAAATTAGGAGCTAGAACTAATGGACATGGGTCAAATCAGAGCTGATGAAATCAGTCGAATATTAAAAGAACAAATCGGCCAATATTCAAAAAAAATTGATGTATCCGAAACGGGCAGTGTGCTTTCCGTTGGTGACGGTGTTGCGCGCGTTTATGGTTTAGAAAATGTTCAAGCTGGCGAGCTGGTTGAGTTCAGCAGCGGCGTAACGGGCATGGTTTTAAATCTTGAAGCAGGTTTTGTCGGGGTAGTTATTTTCGGGGAAGATCGCCTTATCAAAGAAGGCGACGTTGTTAAGAGAACTAAAAAAATCGTCGAAGTACCAGTCGGAGAAGCCCTTTTGGGCCGCGTAGTAAACGCCCTAGGGATACCAATCGATGGACGCGGGCCTTTAAACACGCCTCACACTCGAATTGTTGAATTGAAAGCACCAGGAATCGTTTATCGACAACCAGTCGGTGAGCCCCTTCAGACGGGATTAAAAGCTATCGATGCCATGATTCCAATTGGACGCGGTCAGCGGGAATTAATTATCGGCGATCGCCAAACTGGAAAAACAGCTATCGCGATCGATACTATTATTAATCAAAAAGGCCAAAACGTTCAGTGCTTTTATGTGGCAATCGGACAAAAACAGTCAACAGTGGCCCTTGTCGTTGAAAAATTACGAGCAGCGGGAGCGATGGAATACACAACTGTCATCGCCGCCAATGCTTCCGATGCGGCGCCGTTGCAGTTTTTATCTCCATACTCTGGTACGGCGATGGCGGAATACTTTCGCGACACTGGTCGACACGCTTTAATTGTATACGATGATTTGACCAAGCAGGCTCAGGCCTATCGACAACTGTCACTTCTTTTGCGTCGCCCTCCGGGGCGCGAGGCGTACCCTGGAGACGTTTTTTATATTCACTCTCGACTACTAGAGCGCTCCGCCAAGTTATCAGACGATAAAGGTGGCGGTTCATTAACGGCATTGCCAATTATTGAAACACAAGCGGGTGACATCTCGGCTTATATTCCTACAAACGTAATTTCTATTACAGATGGTCAGATATTTCTGGAAACTGATTTGTTTTATAAAGGCATTCGGCCAGCGGTATCTATTGGTAAATCAGTATCACGGGTTGGGGGCGCCGCGCAGATTAAATCTATGAAAAAAATCGCCGGCACAATAAAATTAGAACTAGCTCAATTCCGTGCGCTTGAGGCGTTTGCGGCTTTTGCATCCGATCTAGATAAAGCGTCTCAGCGTCAGTTGGCTCGTGGGCGTAGACTTGTAGAACTATTAAAACAAGGTCAATACCAACCCATGAAAGTTGAAGACCAAGTTGTTTCTATTTATGCGGCTACCAATGGTTTTTTAGATGAAATTTCAGAAGCCGATGTTCGTCCTTACGAAAAAGGGATGATCGAGTTTATGAAACAAAAATATCCACAAATCTTTAAAGGAATTGTTGAAACAAAAGAGCTAAGCAAGGACAACGAGAAAACTCTAAAAGATGCGTTGGTCGAATACAAAGCGATTTTTCAACCAACTAGCAAAGTTTAAGGTAAGGTTTACCAATGGCCAGCTTAAAGGATATTCGAGCGCAGATAGCGTCGACAAAAAACACTCAGCAGATCACTAAAGCTATGAAATTAGTATCTGCTTCGAAGTTGCGAAAGGCTCAAAATGCTATTGTCGGCATGCGGCCCTACGCACTGTCGCTTCGACGAGTGATTTCGGATGTCGCCGTGACTCAAAAAGTAAGTCACCCACTGATGGGACAAAGAAAAGAAATTAAAAACGTACTTATGGTTGTTTTAACTTCCGATCGCGGTCTTTGCGGGGCGTTCAATACTAATATAAATAAATTTGCCGATAATTATATTAAGGAAAATAAAGTCCGGCTAGAAAAACTAGATTTTATTTTTATCGGCAAGCGCGGGTTGGACTATTTTTCAAAACGAAATGTAGTTCCCGTTGATAGCATCACCCGACTCGACAAAGACATTTCTTATAAAATGGCAGCCGGAGTTGCAGAAAAATTATTGAAGTATTTTTTAACAGGGACGTATGACGAGGTTCAGTTGGTATACAATGAATTTAAATCTGCAATTGAGCACAAGGTAGTTTGTGAAACGCTATTGCCGGTTAATTTGGAGTTGTCATCTTTCACTGACGAAATTAACACCAGCCGATTTTCTAAAGATTTGGTTTTTGAACCAAGTCCAGAAAAATTAATTGAACAACTGCTGGTAAAGCATTTTGATCTGCAAGTGTTTAGATCCATGTCGGAAAGCGTGGCCGCAGAACATGGGGCGCGAATGACGGCAATGGAAAATGCGTCCAATAACGCTAAAGATTTAATAAATAGATTAACATTAACATACAATAAATTGCGACAAGAAAAAATCACGACAGAGCTTATCGAGATCGTCAGCGGCGCAGAAGCTTTGAAATAGTTGAAGGAGC
>JAYTTH010000443.1:0-3799 GCA_043745515.1 Pseudobdellovibrionaceae bacterium
GATATTTATAACCTGAAGTCCGGGATCAATCTCATGAAACATTTTAGTGGCCTGATCGCCGTTAACTTCAGGCATATGAAAATCAACGATGGCCAGTGCATAGCGACCAATATTCTTTTTTATAAGTGAGACGGCAAACTTAGCACTGGCTGCTTGATGAACAAAAAGTCCTTTTGATTCCAGAATTGATTTAAGCAAACTTAAGTTCTCAGGTTTATCATCTACTATTAGAATTGTGTGACTCATTCTCTTATCCCCCCGGACAGCTCACGATCCGAAAATCGTCTGCCAAATTCAAAGAGCAATGTTGATGCCGATTGATTTTCGGAAACCCGATGTCATAAAATCAATAGCTTAGCTCTAGATGTGGATTTTACGCTACAATTTTCGTTCGGCACAGCGAACGGGTAAAAAATTCAACATCTATTTTTGCTAAATGAATTAAATATTTAGCTCATAAAAAATTGAAAAATAATATCGTCCGGATTACCGGACACGAATACGAAAGAATTTGAATAATTGAATTAAGTCATTGAAATCAAAATCTTTATTGGGAAATGGTGAGCGTTCGGCTTACCGGACGGATTCTAGGAATTGAAATAAATTCCTAGAATGTATTAAAGTTCGACGAAATTAAATGAGGCAAAGCGCGTTTGCGTGAAAATGACATTTTTCAACCGCGATGCATAGAAACTGCAATTTGCACTTTTTTGCTCGTCAAGGATATCCTTTTGGTGCACTTTGCAGTATCTGTGCATAAGGCACTAAATTCGAGGTAATCAATGAGATTAGAAAATGCTCGTATGGATCATGTAAGCGCTATTAAAAAATATATAGAAGCAATCATTGATGCAGATGATATGCACGCGCTTGTTATAGAAGGGCCTCCCGGTTGGGGCAAAACCACATCAGTCGAAGAATCTCTAAAACTTGCCAAGATTGAAGCGCACCATTTAGGAGCCTATTCAACGCCGCTTAATCTATATAATTTTTTAGTTGAGTATTTTGACCAAGTAATACTTTTAGATGATTGCGCAGGGATCTTCAATGATCCTAGCGCAATGGCAATTTTAAAAGCAGCAACTTGGCCCTCAAAAGGAAACAAGCGTCTTGTTAAATGGGGATCTACCTCATCTAAAGCGAGTACTTCTGAATTTGAGTTTTTAGGAAAACTAATTATAGTTTGTAACTCATTTCCAAAAACTGCCGATGGTGAGGCGATTAGATCACGCGGCTACTCTAGAAAAATTGATATTACGTTAACTGAAGCCAAAAGACTTCTCATCAGCGCAGCCTCTCAAAAAAGATGGTATCCAAAAACAAAGTTAGCTACTGAAGTCGTCGATTTCTTATTAAATCACACAAATGAAACCACATTGTCGCAGATTAGCTTTAGAACCCTAAAAAAGGGTTATCGGTTAGCTGAAGTGCATTCGGACTCTTGGAAAGAACTTTTCGTGGACACACTTCCGAAAGCAAGTGTTGATCCGGATGTTTTAGTCAAAGAATTGGCCCGGCAAGGGCTAAAGGTTAAAGATCAAGCCAGAATATTTAGCGAGAGAACCGGAAAGAAAATTAGATCCTTTTATAACTATAGAAAAGAGGCGAAGGTTTCAAAATTCAAAAATGCCTAGTTGAGAGACGTAGATTAAAAGGACAGCCTTTTTAGGGTCCATCAAAAATTTTCATAAAATAAAAATAACGGCTTTGCCAATAAAGGTTAAGCCGTTATTTTATTTAACACCTTGAAAAGAAGGGGTTTTAGCACTTCAAATATTCATTTTTTTCTACATTAAAATGTAGTTATTGAAATTCGAATGCCGTGGTCAAAATCGACTGTAGAGTTTTTATATTGTTTTCTAACTGTTTTTTTTCGGAGCACTCGCCACACGACTTAATCTTTTCGGCTTCAACTTTGATCTGACGCCGTATTGAGGCTTCCATCTCAGAGAACTTTTGCCTTTCACTATTTAATTCTTCGTTTGAAACCCTCAATTGAAGGGGCTTTTCTTCTTTGGTCGAGTCACTCGTGAATAGTGAACTGAGCATTCCATATTGAAGCCCACGTCCTGCTAATTGCAAATAACTGTGGACCGTCACGCTCCAACCTTGAATTAATGAAAAGAGTCTTCCGGCACCCTTAAAGGCCATTAACATCATAGCTATGCCCACGAATTTTCCGGCTCTATCCGAGCGATGGATAGAGTGCGCAAAGAAATTCTGCATTTTGATATTGTTGGGGTAACATTCAAAAAGTGCCTTACGAAAACCCTGGTCAGCAAGAATATGCCGAGTCACAGTGAGTTCGTCAGTTGCGTTCATTTCAAGGGCAGCGCTTTTAGCACTTTCAGATCTTATAAAGTTGTGTATTTCGGTGAATTCTTGGCTAGGAAAGTATCCTGCATTTAACTTGTCGAAGTTATGATTGTGAAGATCAGATTCAGAGACTTTAGAGCAAGCCTCTTTCGTTGCCCGAAAAAGACCTTGAGTCGTTATATCAAGGCCGAAAGAAGATCTAACAAAAAGTAGGGCCAACAAAAAAGTTCCTACGGCCAATTTCATTGAATTACTTCTGAGCTTGGTTTTTTAGACTTATCATAGCTGCGACTACGGCTTTACGAACTTTTATCTGCGCCTGAGCTTCTTCAATAAAAGCCTTCAAATTTGGAATTTCATGGTATTCAATGGAACTAGATCTTTCGATATCATTGATCATTGATTTTGCAAACATTCCCGCCATAGCAAGGGTAAGCAACGATCCCCATCCCGCTGTTTTTTTATAGAATTTAGGTCCATAAACACCCATGCTTGTGAGAGTGCCAACCCCGCCAAATGCAATGAGAGCTCCGGCTATTGCCGGTTTTATGTTGGAATACATGATCGATTGCGTTTGTGATCTTTCGTTACTCAAATTGATGATTTCTACGTTTGCTTCACGAACTTTTTGTTCAAGTATGGAAATCTCTGAATAGGCTTTATTTAAATCCTCGCTAGAGCAGGCCTGCGCTGACTGGACAATGTTTTCTGAAAATTCACCCTTACAAATTCTCTGTAAATTGTCGAGAGAACTATTAAACTTGTTTTTATATTCGGCACGAGCCGCGAAACACGCCGTAAAACAAATCGATAGCACCACTTTATAAATGTTGTTAATTTTAATATTCATAAATTTCTCCAAAAAATTTTGTTAATAATTTTATAATCGTCTCAGATCAATCGGTTGCCAGAAACGTGCCCCGCCATATCTAAATTTTCCCTGCCTATCCGGTTGCGGTACAATCTTAGTTTTTGTTCGAGCTTTCTCGATGCCGAATTTCGATAACTTCAGTCGATTTGCTGCAAGAAATAGAAAAATGTCTGAATTTCATAGCGAGAATTTGAAGGCATCTGCTGATACGCAGAGGTTTGAATTTTACGTTTCTAATTGATTCGTGATAGATTGTTTATGTTTGTACCGCAACCGGATAGGCAGGAAATTTTCGATATTTAGACAAATCGTTTTGCTGATATAATCCTCACTTTTCAAGGGTGTCCGTTAAAATCTCGAAATATCAACAGCTTGAGCTGTCTATTTTTTCACCTTCCATCTATCACATTTTGGCAACTTTTGAGAGACAACACCTTGTTTCGCTTGTTGCACACTAACCAAATATTAGAAATATTACTTGAGATAAGTTATCTTTATAAAAACGTTGGCTAGCAAAGGAATCCCAGATTGTCAGTTGCGACATATTGGATCTGAGCTTTTTAGGGCTCCGGGCTCTATTTAAATAAGAGGAAGTAACGGCTTTTGAATAAA
>JAYTTH010000444.1:0-3790 GCA_043745515.1 Pseudobdellovibrionaceae bacterium
AACAACGGTGGACCCGGCGGTAACAACGGACCTGGCAATATGCAAGGTGGAAACAACAACGGTGGACCCGGCGGTAACAACGGACCTGGCAATATGCAAGGCGGAAACAATGGCTCGGCTCCTGCAGTAAGCGAAGCTGATTGCAAAAAGGAAGTTCCAAAAGTTACCAAAAATGCGGATGCATGCATGAAAAATAAAGATGCTAATAAACGTCATGCTTGTTTTGATAAAATTGGTACCGGATACCCTCCGCAATACTTAGATCAATCTTGTCGTTCAACGTTTGAACCACTTAAAAATCAATATATGACTCAAGAAAAACAATTGTATCCAAATCAACCAAGTGCTTTGGGCGGTGGAAATAACAACGGTGGACCCGGCGGTAACAACGGACCTGGCAATATGCAAGGTGGAAATAACAACGGTGGACCCGGCGGTAACGACGGACCTGGTAATATGCAAGGTGGAAACGGCAAGGCTGTTGATTGCGGCAAAGCGACTGAAAAAGCTAAATCAGGTGCAGACAAATGTTTGAAAGTTGCCAATCAACCTAAGCGTAAAGCGTGCTTTGATAAAATCGGTGATAAGCTTCAGAAAAAAGGTGCCATGGAAGCATGTGGTGACGCTTTAGAAAAGCTTAAACAAGAAATTTTAAAGCAGGAATCAGCTAGTTATCCTAAAGATCCCCCATCTATTAACTAATAAATGTGGACGAGTTAAAACTAAAAAGGAGCGAATTGTTCGCTCCTTTTTTTAACTAAATCTTAACCAGGTTTGATGTTAGTATAGTCAAACAATGAGCTTGAGAAAAAAGTGATAGCTGAACAAATTGTGGCTACATACACAAGTCCGGCCCACGACAACCAAGAGAATTCATCGCCTTGGTTATTTCTAAAAACATAAAATGAGAGAAGCATCAATCCGATAAAAAACGCTGAATCTAGAGCTACCAACCAGGTCTGTTTAAAACGTATTTGTTCGATGGGACTAGCGTCTTTGTTTGAAGAGCGATCATTCACTTTAATAGGTGTAAAGGCATCCGCGGCTAGCGAATCTTCTAAATAATATCCAACAGTTGAAAACGAATTCAAAGTATCCATAGTCTCAGCTTTAAACTGTCGCCCGTACTCGACCAATTCATCATGCAACTTCGAGCGAATCACCTGTACCCCGAGTGACATTTTAACATCTTCAGTCAGTGAACTTTGAACTTTTAGAAAAAATTCGTCCCAATTCGTGATTGGCAATGCCATTTGTTCAAAGCCAAACGAGAGCGAGTTTGGTAGTCCTAAAAACAGAATCGATGCGGCTCCCGAGTATTTTAATATTTCCTGTACAAGTGTCTCGGCTGAAAACCCAGTCAGAGATCCGCCCACTATGATGATGGGATGATTGTTTTCTTTAAAATCAGCCAAAGCCCTCGGTCCGTCTGTTTGAAACTCAAACTCTAGATGGGTCTGCGAATACCTTGATGTTAGTTTAGCGGCCACTTCCTGAGCGGTATTTTTATCAAATAGTGAAACTAAAACTTTTATCGTTTTACTCACGTTTTAGAACTTCCCATCGCCGCTAGTTTTTTATTCGACTCTGACAACCGCTTACTTAAAATTTTAAACACATCCACACTTCGATGGGGTTCTGAATAAAGCAGTTTCATAAAATCAGAGCGATCAAAAGACAGACAGATACAATCGCTTTTGGCAACCAGGCTGGCTGTCCTTGCATCTGCAGTGATCATCGCGACTTCACCGATCAGATTCCCTTTTTCTATACTTCGAATGGATTTCAAACCGTTAGGGGTCTTAATAATGACATCGACCGATCCTTCTAAAAGAATATGGGCATTGGCACCACGTTCACCTTCCACTACGATAACTTCACCGGCTTCAAACAAGGTCCCATAAAATACGCCTTGAAATCGCATGATTTCTTTATCTATAACATCTTGAATTAATCGCTCATGAAAGGCAGCCACATTCATCAGCAGCGGAATAAGTTCATTTTGATTTACAGTGACGGCTTCTGAAATTTGGCTAAATCCCAATTCCACTAACTGGACTACTACATTTTTTGGAGCCAGAAAAAATGCTTTTTGGACGGAATGAGACGACAATAAAAGCATCGTCATCTGAAAGAGCTGTCGCAAAGATCCGGTGCGGTTTTTACACAACTCATTTAAACACAAATGATCTAAAATATAACATGATTCTGTCAATGTAGGATTGATTTCATCCAATCGGACCCATTGATTCTGCAATTTGTCTTTCGCCGAATAGCCAGCCGCGCGAATAGAAGCCGTGCAAATCCCATTGGAATACCCACCAACATGAAGGGTATTCGGCAATATATCTAAGGGATCCAAATACCGTTCGGTATAAGCCAATTGCGAAGGCACTTTAGCCCCCGAGCCCAGCAAACAGAGATATCGAAGATGCAAAATATCATTTAGTTCGTCGGTTGATTTCGCTAATCTAAATACTGATGACACCGCTATGACTCCTGTTATGATCGTATCAGAAGGGAAAATAATTCCAATGAATCATCACACTTTGATCCGATTTTGGTTTGTAACTAGCCTTATTTCGGGGATAGCCGTGGCCGCAGTAAAACTTGATCCTTTGGTGACCGTAATTCAAGGCGGTCTCAGCAATGCCTATTCAATAAAAACTCAGCTGATCAGGGAACAACAAGCGGATCTGAAATCGACTTCGTCTAAGTTTGCTTTTTTACCAACCGTCAATTTATCAGCGAGTCGATCGATGTCTCAGGCCGAATCATTAGCCACAGGTGAAAAAGCAAGCGCCACTTCCCATTCTTCGGCATTAGGAGTCTCTGCCTCGTGGAATCTTTGGGATAACTATCAAACTATTCGCGATTATCAATCAGCTCAACAAGCGTTAGATATCGAACACGTTTCAACCGATCGTGAAAAAGAACGCTACGCTTTGGCAGTTATTGAAGCCTACTTTGACCTTCAATTACTTTTAGATAGAAAAGAAATTCTAAATGGACAATTGGAACAAGCCAAGTGGACCAAAGGTGAAAGCGATGCGCTTGTGCAAGTCGGTTCAAAAACGCGCCTAGATGCCATGGATACTGAAATTGAAGTCGCCAATGCCGAACGAGATATTTTTGAATTGAGCACGCAAATCACGTCGTCCGAACGGAATATTAAACTGTTACTCAATACAGAATCGTTGATTAATTTACCGCGTATTAATATGCTCGAATACAATCCATTTTTTATGTCTGGATTTTCTGACAAACTTGCCAAATCTAAAGTTCCAGATGATAAATTGACCTATTCCAATTTGGATCTTTTAGTTTCAACAAAACAACTCGACAAAAGCTTGAATGAATTCTCGCAAACAAAATTGAATTTATGGCCAAAAACATCACTTAGATTAAGCCACGATTTCAATTTAGATCGCTACACTCAAACTAGTCCGCCCGATGGTATCCGTGACTATTTTCAATCTACCACTCTGAGTTTTGAATTCACTTGGGTGATGTGGGATTGGTTCACGCAATCGCGATCCGCTGAATCGAGTCGATTAGATTTGGATAATTCACGCCTTCAACTTAAACAATCAATTGAAAAAGCCAGGGCCGATCTTGGTAGTTTAATTGAGCAATATGAAATCAACGAAAAAAGTATCGCAAGTTCTAAATTAATCGTCGAAAAAGCCAACAAACAACTTAGCTATTCACGGGAAATGTATAAATTAGGCCGAATAAATATTTTAAATTTGCAACAATCCAATTCAAGGCTATTTGATTCAAAAGTAGC
>JAYTTH010000445.1:0-3776 GCA_043745515.1 Pseudobdellovibrionaceae bacterium
CATTGATCGGAACGATACGTTCTTTGTTTCCTTTACCGAAAAATCGCAATGTTTTTTGAACAGAATTAATGTTCGTTACTTTCAACGACAGAACTTCTGAAGATCGCAGCCCGCAGATCAGCATCAGCGAAACAATAGATTGATCTCGTAGTGAATTCAAAGTTTTAAAAAACAGCGCTAGTTCATCTTGTTCAAGTGCCGTAATTAATTTCTGTGGGACTCGGACTTTAAATGTTTTCCCTTTTTTCGCATAGATTGGAAAAATCCCCAGTGTTGAATCTGCGGTCAAATATCGCTTGCCACGCATATGATGGACGTCGCCGTCCGGTGCCTGAGTGCCGGGAATAAGCTTATTGAAACAGTGTCTGTAAAACAGATCGACCGTATTCAGCCTTCGATTAATCGAACTTGTTGCTGCACTTCGGCTCCTCTCCTGGTGAATGAAACTGACTAAGTTTTTAATCGTGATTTTTTTGAATTCAGGAATCGTTTTTCGATGACCTTTGAAAAATCTGAAGAAAACGATCAAATCAAATGCATAAGCCCTGATAGTTCGAGTTGAAAATCCTTTGGCCAGATACAGCTCAAAAAATTCCTTCGATTGTTTGGCCAGATGCTGATTGAACCCAATAACTTCATAATGCGGAAAGGATTTCAATTTAATAACTTTGAATTCAGTCATTGATTTTTCGTTTTCTTGGTGGCTGGAGCTGATCCATAAGGTCATCTTTGCACTCTTGAAGAGTTGTCAGCGAATGAATAAACCGGATCCAGTGCTCGTGATCCCACGCCGATAACATATCGCCGAGCCTTGCGTACCCACGGCGATTCCAGTAATCAAGCGCTACACGCACAAGCAGCTGATCTGCGTGGGAAAATCTCGTTGCCTCTTCAATTAAACAACGAGCTGGTGCTCTGATGACTGTATCTTTTTTGGAAAATAGAAAACGCAAAAGGTCTTCATCGTCATTGACGAGAATTGAAATTGACTTGATCAAATGCGCCTGACCAAGACCAGATAAAAATCTATACGGATCCGCCATAAACTTGCACCCCTTGTGGAAATAGAACCTTGTTACAAGAAACGCAGCACCTAGCTAAATCAGATTGATTGAGTTTTTCGATGAGGTTTTCATGTGAGTGCAGATTTACATTTTTAATTTTCAAATTTGAAGATTTATCCGTCACTTTTTTTCGTTCGCGGTATCTGGCCTGTCTATCCGCATGATCAAGTTTGGCTGCGAATGAATTTTCAAATTTTTGTCGAGCATTTGTACGACGAGCTTCATAGCCAATCTGCTTACAACCATCAGAGCAATACTTATGGCCGCGATAACAGCTCTTGCAAATAACAAAATATTTATCACAGCACTGACAGACTAAAACTAACCCAACGAGATTATTCATTCAGATTCAATATCGGAAAATTAATGGCTTAACCCAAAAGGAATTCAAAATGTCTCATTCTAATCCATTCAACAAAAAGAAAAAGCGTAGTGTTTACTTAGGTGAGTTTAAACTTTCACCGGATATTTGGATCATCCTCGGAGCACTGGCGCAACTGGAGCGGGATTTAATTAGCGAACGAGTAAAGAACGGACTCGCCAATGCGAGGGCCAAAGGCAAATTGATCGGCAGGAAAAAACAAAGAGATTCTGTTTTAATCCGAAAACTTTTACAATCCGGTATGAGTTATCGAGCCATTGCCTCGATTGCTGGTGCCTCACACGGAAGTGTCGCGGCTGAAAAAAAATCAATGAAAATAGAGTTTGAAAAACGACTTCACGAAGAAGCAAAGGCAGCGGCTGAAGATTCTGAACTTTTAAAATCACAAGATCAGATGCCTTCAGTGGACCAACTGCTCACTACAAAAAATGAACCAGAAAAAATTTAGCATTTCGGGGGGACTTTTTGAGTCTCCTCTTTTTTTGTACCTGGGGTGAACAAAAAACGTGTCTTCAATTACGGTCTGATTTTGGGGGTAACTTGCCGTACAATACGAGCTGAATTTTATCGGTCTGATTAAAAGCAAATTTTTAAATTCAAGACCCTCGGTTGATGAAGGCCTTGTTGAACGAAATTAATGTGGGAACTAAGTGATTGCTGATCAGGTCTCTATAAGATCCTCTGAAAAATCCCTTTGCGTTTAATGAGATATGGCGCTTGTTTTTCTCTCATGTTTTTTCAAAAATTGAAAAACATTGGTCAGCCTCAGCGCATTATGAAGCCAGATTTTCTTAGAATGCGCTGGAGATCCTTTACAAAATTCTCTCTCAAAAATTGTATCGAATTCATCGGCTTCGATTCGAATAAAATCCTATGGTTTTTAAACTAATATTCGTGCAATAGCCGCATAGCCGCCACAGGTGGGGAGCTCCAAGAACCTGGGTAAAATCCTGAAAATCTCCTAAAGACGCCCATGGGGTAACGCCGGATTTTTTGCTTGGAGCAACTTTACTTCTATTTGACGGCGTCGAGGTTCGCTTGCGTCTGACTATCAACACACTCAATTTTGGTAAAAATTTGTGCTGAGGTATTCTCCTTGAAATTGAAGCGACCACTCATTGAAACCCTAAGCTCGGCTTCTAGATATTGAAATGGTTGAACCTCGGTATTATTTTTAATCAATCGACCGTACTTTGTGCCTACCGCGTATTCCCCTGTAGCTACGGAGCGTCTACCCGTCAACGCTGAACAAATAAAATTTCGTTCGGTTTGATTATCGGTGTATCCGATTGATGTTCGTCCTAGCGAAGGATTACTAAAAACTTCAGCGTTCGCCGTGATCGAAATCACACTGAACAAACTCAAAATTACAACTCTCTTAAAGTTCATATCGTCTCCAATTTTAGCTTGCCGTTGCGAAGTCTGTGGATTGGAATTCCCTTTTAAGCAGAGTACAACGGCGGTTCGAGCGATTAAGGTGCAAGAAATCCGGCAGTCTCAAATCGAATTAAATTTATTCTGGAGATAAAGTAGTGATCAAATTACTAACATTGGGTCGCCCCAGGTCACTGTCATAAAGTTAGACAGCGTAAAGTTAGACAGCGAATTTGTTCGTCTTAACTGAAATCAGTTTTGCAATAGAAAGACATGTTAAATTATTTCGAAGCCATTTATATTTCACGTGAGGCATTTCGTGATCATTATAACGAATACTAAAAAGCAGTCTTTTAAAATCAAAACTTTTAAAAATAAATACGCGGATTTAACATGCATTTCGCCAGAACGTTTTCCTTTGAATCAAGTGTCATGGGGTGGTCAACTTATTGAACCATAACGATTTTAACGCTTTAGGAGGTTTATCTTTCTAGCCCGAATATTTCATAAGAATTAAAAAACGAGCTGGCCTTTTGGCAATTAAGCCTCAAATTTCAATTAGTTAAGAAAGAAATTTTTGAAAGGCAGCTCATGACAGTTTGTAGCGAAGAAACATTAGAATTTCCAGCATTAAAAACCGGTTCAACAAAGCGCAAGATAGAATTTCAATTTTCTGGTGGCGAAGTAACAAGCGACGGTGGAGTTTTATTACTGCGCGATATTGATCAAAAGCTTAATTTGACGAAGGAGTTTTCAAAACACATTCCTGATTCTAGAAATCCCGCATTTATTCAGCATTCAACATTAGAAATGGTTCGGCAGCGCGTTTTTGGTTTATGCCTTGGCTATGAAGATTTAAAGTACATCATCGAACCTAGCCGTTGGCTAGGATTCGCATTTTATAATCGTATGGTGTATAGGCTGGATTCTTGGCAAGTAAATCCTCAACTAGCTGT
>JAYTTH010000446.1:0-14205 GCA_043745515.1 Pseudobdellovibrionaceae bacterium
TGCCTTTATGCGAATGGACACTCGAATCGGTGCTATCGATGCTTTGGCGTATCCTGCGCTTCAGCAAGCCATCAAAGGTTTTAAACCGGTTGCTATTACAGATTGTTTGAATTTTGCAAGCCCAGAACATTTAGATGTAATGACTGATTTTGTTTTAACCTGTGATTTGTACGCAGCTATGGCTAAACGAATGGATGCACCGATTATTTCTGGGAACGTCAGTTTTTATAATGAAACGGAAGGCAAAGGGATTCCGCCCACACCCGCTGTTGGCGTAGTTGGGCTAAAAGAAAATTCTGATTCAATACCTGATTGCGTTTTCTCAAGCTCTGGCTTGGATGTGTATTTGGTTCAGCTGCCCGGCGTTTGTAGTCATGCTAAAAATGCTGAGGTATTAAAAAAACCTCAACAGTTTAAGGGCGATTTGTCGCCTGAATATCTGGGTGATTTTGTTGAAGCATTGGCGAAATTCGTAACGGCAACAGACCCTCAGGTGAGCCGTGTGGTCGGGCAGGGCGGTTTAGCTATGACTTTAGATAAAATGCAATCGCAGGGGTTTGGATTGCTGCCGTTTAGTTCAATAGCTGCCAAGGTAAAAGATCCCGAATTTATGTTTGAAGAGCGGCTTTATGATTTGGTGTTTGCGATTTCTAAGAAGCAACGTGATTTCGAAAAAGAATTAGATAGTTTGGCGAAAAAATGGAATTTAGTTTTTCAACCTCTTGGAAGTACAGTTGTACTAAAGGATGTAAAATGAACGGAAACGACGGCTTTCGTGAAGAATGCGCTGTTTTTGGTATTTGGAATCACGAAGAATCCAGTCGTTTGACTTACTTGAGCCTGTACGCGATGCAACACCGAGGTCAAGAATCGGCTGGCATCGTTACTTTATTTAACCGCGAACACCTGATTCACAAGGGATTGGGTTTGGTCGGAGATATTTTTACGGAAGAGGAACTCAAGAGACTAAAAGGCCGCGCGGGTATTGGACATGTTCGCTATTCAACGACAGGGCAAAACCTTCTTGCTAACGCGCAACCTTTAGCCGCCGAACTAGTGAGGTGCCCGGTTGCGATTGCACATAATGGAAATATTGTGAATCATAAGACTTTAAAGGCGCAGTTACGATCGAAAGGTTCCATTTTTCAAGGAACCAACGATACCGAGATTATTTTGCATTTGCTTTCTAAAAATCAAGAAATTCCAATTGTCGAAGCACTTAAAAAAGAGCTGCTAAATGTTGAAGGTGCTTTTAGTTTTGTGCTGTTGACTCAAAAGAAAATGATTGCGCTTAGAGACCCGTGGGGGTTTCGTCCGCTTTCAATAGGCCGGTTAGGCGATGCGTATGTGGTGGCCAGTGAAACTTGCGCGTTTGATTTAATTGGTGCTGAGTATGTTCGTGATGTTGAACCCGGTGAAATCGTTTGGTTTGATGACGATGGGATGCATTCTGTTATTTATGCCCAGAATGAAAAAAAAGCGCAGTGTATTTTTGAACACGTGTATTTTGCTCGTCCAGATTCGAAAGTTTTTGGCATAAGTGTTTATGAGTCTAGAAAAAATTTAGGAAAATTGTTGGCGAAAGAGTCACCGATAGAGGCCGATTTAGTGATTCCGGTTCCAGATAGCGGCGTTCCTGCGGCCATTGGGTATTCACAAGAAAGTGGAATTCCATTTGAGTTTGGAATAATTCGAAATCACTACGTTGGTCGAACATTTATCCAGCCGACCCAGGGGATTCGCGATTTTGGTGTTAAGATTAAACTAAACCCTCAATCCGAAATTTTACGAGGTAAGCGAGTTATTGTTATCGACGATTCCCTTGTTCGCGGAACGACCAGTAAAAAAATCATCAATCTGATTCGAAATGCAGGGGCTAAAGAAGTTCATTTTAGGATCGCATCGCCGCCAACAGTGAACCCTTGTTACTATGGCGTCGATACTCCGCAAAAGGAGCACCTTATCGCGTCTCATAAATCAATTCAGCAAATTAGAGAATTTGTTGGTTCAGACTCACTAGCCTATTTATCAATGAAGGGTCTTTATCAATCTGTGAATAGCGATAGTACTAAATTCTGCGCCGCCTGTTTTGGAGAAAAATACCCTACGGCTATCGAATAGGGCAGCACTCTCAAAAATATTGATGATTGACAACGATGAGGAAAAGTAAAAAAGTTAGATTCATTCGTTAATAAAGGGGTTTCCTAGTGAAAATAATTTTAATATTTAGCCTGCTCTTGTCGACTGTACCGGCCTATTGTTTTTGTGGTTTCTATGTTGCCAAAGCGGATGCTAAGCTTTTTAACGAATCATCGCAGGTCGTATTGGTCCGCGATGAAGACCGCACCGTGGTCACTATGGTTAACGATTTTAAAGGTGATATCAAAGAATTCGCTTTGGTCGTCCCAGTTCCTAGCGTGCTCGAAAAAGAACAAGTTCATGTGGCAGAAAAAAAAGATGTCGAACGACTAGATGCCTATACGTCTCCTCGTTTGGTTGAATATTATGATCCAGATCCTTGCAATGTAAGACTTTATGAAAAAGACCAAATGGCAATGATGGCAAATGCCCCTGGTTCTAGTGGATCTATGCGAAGTGAAAATGCCAAATCGCTGGGTGTGAAAATAGAAGCCGAATACACCGTCGGTGAATATGACATTCTGATTTTGTCGGCCAAAGAAAGCGGCGGTTTAGTTACCTGGCTTAAGCAAAATAAATATCGAATTCCTGACAATGCTGAAAAAGTGTTAAAGTCCTATATCAATCAGAATTTGAAATTTTTCGTTGCCAAAGTAAATCTAAAAGAACAGTCAAAAACTGGATTTTCTTATTTAAGACCCATTCAAATTGCTTATGAATCCAGTCGGTTTATGCTGCCCATTCGGTTAGGAACCGTAAATTCCAAAGGGCCTCAAGACCTGATCATCATGACTTTAACTAGAAAGGGTCGGGTTGAAACCACTAATTACCGTACGGTGAAAATACCATCTGGCCAAAATATTCCGCCCTATGTAAAAAATGAGTTTGGTCCCGTCTATAAAGCAATTTTTGCCGAGCAAGTCAGAAAAGAAGATATGAAGGCGGTATTTTTAGAATACGCCTGGGATATGTGTTGGTGTGACCCCTGTGCGGCTGAGCCACTATCAGCCGATGAACTTAAAAGCCTAGGTGTTTTTTGGATGGATTCAGAAACGTCGGAGAAAACAATTCCCAGTAATCGTTTCAGACCGACTCCGGGCGGGGCAGTGAATGCGTTTGCGACACGACTTCATGTTCGCTATGATGCCGAAAAATTTCCTGATGATTTGATGTTTCAAGAAACAACAAATAAAGAAAACTTTCAGGGTCGTTATGTATTGCAGCAACCATTTGAAGGCTCGGTTTCCTGTGAAGCCGGCAAAGGCTACAAAGAAGGGCTAGGTCGTCGTCAAGATCAAGAAGCGATCACCTTGGCCTCACTTACAGGCTGGCCAGTCAGCGATATTAGAAAAAAAATCGGCCGACCTGGCAGCGATGATGATAAGCAGGGTGATAAAAATAAAAACAAATGGTGGAAAAAACTTTGGGATAAAGATAAAAAATAAGGAGTCCTATGGTAGGCGAAAAATCGTCTTTGAAAATAGATCCTCGGGTTTTTCAAATTGTGAGTTTGACCACTTTTGTTGGCTTTGGATTGTTTGTATTTGAATTCGATACGACAGTTGAAAAAGCTATAGTATCCATTGTTGGGTGTTTGGCGACTCAAGCTGTTTCTAATTATCTTTTTAAACGAAAAAAAACTAATTTAATGAGCTCTTTGATAACGGGTTGTTCGCTTGCTTTGCTTCTTAGAACAAACTCGCTTGAACTTACCTTTTTAGCCAGTGTGCTTGCGATTGCCGCGAAATTTGTTTTTGCTTATTCGGGAAAGCATCTTTTTAATCCCGCAAACTTTGCAATAGTAGTTTTGATTTTTTTTAATTTGGCCTGGGTGTCCCCTGGACAATGGGGCAATTCATTTTATTATATGCTGCTGTTTTTGTTTTTAGGCGGCCTTACTGTATGGAAATCCTTGAGGTATGATGTGGCTCTTGTTTTTTTTCTAACATTTGCTAGCTTGGTCGTTGGCCGAGCCCTGTTTGTGGGCGATCCCATGGTTATTCCTATTCATCGCCTCACATCAGGTAGTTTGTTGTTATTTACTTTTTTTATGATCACCGATCCTCGTAGCACTCCCAATCATCCGTTAGGTCGATATCTATTTGCTATATTAGTTGCCGTCCTGGGGTGGTGGGGTACGGCAAAGTTGTTTCGTCCGGACGCGCTGTTTTATGCCTTGTTTATTGTAAGCTCTAGTACCTGGATTATTGATTATATTTTAAAATCTGGTTTCTATCGGTGGGATCAACCGTCAGTTAAGACAAGTGTTTCCTAAATAGTTGGATTAAATTTATTAAAGACCAATTGAATTTCCGTGAATTTAGAGTTAAAGTTGAACTTTAAAAATCCGCTATGGTCAGTCATTATTGATTTTGAAATACTTAATCCTAAGCCCGTCCCTTTCCCAGCGCTTTTTGTGGTAAAGAAAGGATTCATAATTTTTTCTTGAAAAGCCTTTGGTATCCCGTTACCAGAATCTTTTATTATTATCATGAATTCTTCACTAGATTGATTTGTACTAATGTCAATAAAGTCATCAGGAAGCGAGGCTAAATTATCCTTGTTTTCTGCTTGGTTCAATTGGAGTTCACGCTTTTCTACAATGGCGTCATAGGAATTATTCAAAAGATTAATTAGGACCTGTGAAATTTGAACTGATCGGCAAAAAAGGTGGGTATCCGAGTGATAATTTTTTCTAACTTCAATTTGAGAATTTTTAAACCGACTTTCACAAATAAATAGAGTTTCATCAATAATCTCCTTTGCTTTTCTATACTTGAAAGGATCTTGGGAACCTTCTCTGGCGAAAGAACGCAGTCCTATAATAATTTTAGATATCCGAAGAATCATAAGATCGATTTTGGCGGCGGCTTTTTCAATGTCTAATTTCACATCGCTACTAAGCTGACTTGCAAAACGCTGGATCTGCCGCGAGGAACCTTGGATTACGGTCAGTGGATTGTTGATTTCATGTGCAATGCTAGACGACATTTCCCCCAAGGAGGCCATTTTAGATGATTCAATGAGTTTGATATTTTGCTCTTCAATTTTTTTCTCATTGTTTCTTTTTTCATCAATATCAATACTTAAAATCATTATTTTTTGTTCCTGAAGTCGCTTCAGGACGAACCAAAAAGTCTTTTCGCCCTGGTTGGTGTGAAGAAGTGATTCAAATTCTTCTTCTTTGCGCGATGAAGATTTGAAAGTGGATATCCTATCTAATAGATTTTGATTTGCATCAATCTCTGGAACACTGATGTTTTTAGTAAAAGGAGCGGCATCTCCAAGTAAAGTTTTCAGCGTCTTGTTCATGTAAAGATAGGAATCATTTTCAATCAAGCTTACGGCTCCGGGAAACCCCTCCAGAATTAGATTCATATCTTGTTGTTTAATGTAAATATCGTGCCAAAATGTTTCAGTTAATTTTTGGAATGTAAAAATAAGGAAGAAAAACATAAGCCCAGATATGAAAAAAATAATTTGCGATATTAGGTCCGGTTGAACCAAAATGGTGGCAATCGACATGGCCGATAATATCGGCACACAGAAGGCCAAATAGTTCCGACGGGAAATGCCCACGTTAAGTAAGGCCGAACAATTAAGACTTGTACCCAAAAAATAAATAAACTGGTTCCAAAAAACACTTGAAATTCCAAGGACCGATGGCAAGGCGATTATAAGAGCCCAGCAAATTCCGGTAACACCTATAAGAAACGTAAATACTTGCTGATCTTTTTTAAGCTGTTCAGCACCTAGAGATTTGTAGTCTTTCTTTTTTGATAGGTGATAAAAACGAATTCTCCATATAGTAGTTGCAACAAAAACGATATATACAAAAAAAACCGGTGATGTAAAAGTCGATATAATAACAGATATCACCTGGACTGCGGTTGCAAATAGAAAATTAGCCCAACTAGAAGGATTTAGGCGATTGATCAGTTGTGTAAATGTATGCCTCTGGTAGTCGATATCATTCATTGTTTATCTGTTTTTTTGTAAAATCTGGACGGACATTGTTGTTCCTTTTAGCTAAAAAGTATTGATAGAATGATAGTATGTCAATTCGAGCTAAAAGGGAAATCAATGTCGCTATCGTTGCGCCTGGGTTTGCCCCTTCTAAAGAAGTGCAAAAAAAGCTAAAGGATTTTATTAAAAGTCCAACTGGCTTTAACTTTCATAAACCAGACCTTTTGCTTAGAAAAAATCCAATGTTTTCAAATAGCGAAGAAAACCGAGCCCGTTTTTTAATTGAAGCTTTAACTGATGATTTTTTTGACGTGGTCTGGTGTCTTCGGGGTGGTTATGGGTCCCTTCCGCTTTTGCCCTATCTGAAAGCAGTTTCAAAGCCGAGAAAACAAAAGTGCCTAGTGGGTTTAAGTGATATTACTTCTTTGCATTTATTTTTGAATGAATTTTGGAACTGGCCAACAGTCCATGCTTCTAATTTAGATCGATGGGTATTGAATACGATTCCTAAAAATGTTTTGACTGAGCTAATGCCTATTGTGCGCGGTGAATCAGAGGTTACTAAATACGAAAAAATTAAGCCAGTTAATGAGTTAGCGAAAAAACTTAAATCAGTAAAAGGGGTAATTACTGGTGGTAATTTGGTAAGCCTGACAAGCCATTTGGGAACTCCTTTCGAAACCAGTTTTAAAAATCGGTTTCTTTTTATTGAAGAAATTGGCGAGAGAGCCTATCGCATTGATCGCTGCTTAACTCAGCTTAAATTGTCAGGCGTTTTGAAGGGTTGTAGTGGGATATTATTGGGTCAGTTTACCTCTTGCAATGAGCCTGATGGGCGTAAGTTGTGGACCTGGGTTGTTAAAGAATGGGCCAAAGATCTTGGTATTCCGGTTTATTCTGGGGTACCGAGTGGTCATGAAATTCATCAATGGCCACTGAGTTTTGGCACTCCGGCTGAAATTAAAATAGTTAATGACCGCTGTCAGTTATTGATCGAAAATAAAACTTGGTAAACCTATGAAATATTCTGTTTTAGAAAAAACTCTTATTAAAAATATCGAAGAAAATATCAAAGATGTCACCCCTGGTGTTTTGGTGCGAGCTTATCAAAATGGACGTTTGGTATGCGATGTGGGTGTTGGAACTACGTATGCCTACTATGACGTTGCAAGTCTCACAAAAATTATTTTTACAGTTCAAGCAGTGATGCATGCCTTTGAAGAGAGTAAATGGACAGTCGATACCAAAATAAGTCATGTTTTGAAATGGTACCCTCATAAAGAAACTAAAATAACGGAACTATTAAATCATTCCTCGGGACTTGAATGGTGGAAGCCATTTTACAAAGAGTTAAATGTACTAGATAGTTGGCAAAAACGTCGTGATGATTTAAAAAAAATGATTTCAGCCATGCCTCTAACGGAATCAGAAATCAGTGTTTACAGCGATGTTGGTTTTTTGGTTCTAGGTTATATTTTGGAAGAATTTTATCAAGTCGACTTAGTCAGTCTGTGGAATAAAATGAAAGAATTGTATTATCCAGGAACGACGCTCGAGTTTCATCCTCGAAATCAGACTACGATACGAGCCAATCTATTTGCCCCGACAGAAGAATGTCCTTGGCGGAAAAAGCTTCTACAAGGCGAAGTTCATGATGAAAATGCGTGGGCTCTGGGCGGGGTGTCTACCCATGCCGGATTGTTTGGAAGTATAGATGATTTGGGCTGGTATTCGCTGCATTTAAGATCTCAGCTGTTGGGCATTGCTCGCTATTTTATTAAACAAAAAACGACTCAGTTGTTTACGAAAAGATCTCGACCAGAAGGTAAAGGCGATTGGGCTATGGGCTTTATGTTGCCAACGCCAGGAACAGCCAGCTGTGGTGGTTATTTTTCATTGAATTCTATTGGCCATACCGGATTTACTGGGACTTCGGTTTGGTATGATCCTAAGGCTGATTTATCCGTTGCGATATTAAGTAATCGCTTGGTTTATGGGCGTGAGATCAATCGATTTTCCACTTTGAGGCCAAAAATTCACAACTGGATTGTCGAAGGATTAAGAAAGTCATCTTTAGGGTAATAAGGAGTCATTCGTGGATTTAAAACCGGGCAGTCATGTATATCTGATGGGAATCTGCGGGACGGCGATGGCGTCTCTAGCTGGAATTTTAAAAGCCCAGGGATTTAAAGTATCAGGATCGGACTCGACGCCGTACCCTCCTATGTCTACGCAACTAGAAAATTTAGGCATTACAATTAAAACTCCCTATAAAGCAGAAAATATTTTACAAGCCAGACCCGATTTTGTAGTTGTTGGTAATGTGATTTCTGCAAATAATCCTGAGGCAATCGAGTTGATGAATTTAAAAATACCGTATTCATCGCTTCCTAAATCTTTGGGTGATTTGGTTTTAAAAAATCACGACACAATCTGTGTTTCGGGTACTCACGGCAAAACAACTACGACTTCTATGATGGCATGGGTTTTAGAATCTTTGCCTAAAAAATCTGGATTTCTAGTTGGTGGAATTCCGAAAAATTTCAACTATAGTTTTAGAAATCCTGATAATGGCGCTCCTTTTTTTGTGATAGAAGGAGATGAATATGACACTGCATTTTTTGACAAAGTTCCGAAATTTATCCACTACCGCCCAAAACATGTGATTCTGACAAGTATCGAATTTGATCATGCAGATATTTACAAAGATTTAGACGCGGTCAAGGATGCCTTTAAACGATTGCTGAAGTTAATTCCTGTTTCTGGTTCTTTAATATTTCATGAGAAAGATCAAAATATAAAGGATCTGCTTGACGAAACCAATACAAAAAATATCTACAGTTATGGATTTGAAAAAGTAGCGAACGATCGCCATGCTCGATGTGAAGTGATTTCGATTTCCGATGTTGTGACAGAATTTAAAGTCCATTTCAAAGGTCAAACCCTGGGGCCATTTAAATTGCATCAACCCGGAGATTACAATGTCCTGAATGCAACCGCTGTCGTAGTGCAGTCGGAATTGTTGGGCTTGCCGACCGATAGATTAGCCCCAGCATTCGCAGAATTTAAAGGTGTAAAGCGACGGCAAGAAATTTTGGGCGAGCCGGGCGGGCGCCTTGTCATCGAAGATTTTGCTCACCATCCGACCGCGGTGGGTGAAACTTTAAAGGGAATTAAAAAGAAATACCCCAACAAACGGTTAATTGCTATATTTGAACCACGCTCGGCAACCAGTCGACGTAAAGTTTTTCAAAAAGACTATGCTCGTGCGTTTCAATCGGCAGAAAAAGTACATTTGATGCAAGCATTTGATGTAGGGAAGATTGCCGAAGACGATCGGTTTTCTGTCGACGAGCTGATTCAAGATTTAAACAAGAGCAAATCTCAGCCTTGGGCAGTGGCTCATTCTAACGTAGATTCTATCGTAAGCGATGTTCATCGTGAATCCAAAGCAGGTGATTTAATTGTAATCATGAGCAATGGTGGATTTGACGGGATCTATGGAAAATTAATCGGGGCTTTGAAATAGAACGTTTGGTCTTCATTTTATGTGGGATAAAGATCTAAAAAAACCCCCAGTAGTTATTTGGGGGGCATAGTCTTAAAAAAAATAGATTTGAAATGTTTTAAGCCGCTTTTTTAACAGCCGAACGACGTTGAATCGGTGTGTAATCTGTTTTTGTAGGCCCAGTGTAAATCTGACGTGGACGGCCGATTTTAGTCGTGCCTGATTCGTTCATTTCTTTCCAGTGTGCAATCCATCCCGGTAAACGACCGAGCGCAAACATGCCCGTAAACATATTTACTGGGATGTTTAAGGCGCTATAAATAATACCACTATAAAAATCTACGTTAGGGTACAATTTTTTATCTATAAAATAAGAATCTTTCAAAGCCGCTTCTTCAAGTCGTTTGGCAATATCTAAAAGAGGATTTTTAACACCCATTCGTGCTAAGACTTTGTCGCACGCTTTTTTAATAATAGAGGCACGCGGATCAAAGTTTTTGTAGACTCGATGGCCAAACCCCATCAAACGAAAGTCTGATGTTTTATCTTTGGCTAAGGCAACATATTTGGATACATCTCCGCCATCTTTGTGAATCGCATTGAGCATTTCCATAACTGCTTGATTGGCACCACCATGAAGTGGACCCCATAAAGCACATATACCGCCACTGACAGACGCATACAAATTAGCAGCCGAACTGCCTATCATACGCACTGTCGAAGTGCTGCAGTTTTGTTCGTGATCGGCATGCAGGATAAGAAGCAAGTTCATCACTTCAACGATTTCTGGAGAGATTTCATATTTTTCAGCAGGAACAGAAAACATCATGTTCATAAAATTAGCGCAATAGTCTAAATCATTTCTTGGATAAACGCGCGGTTGACCGATCGATGTCTTATACGCATAACCAGCCAATGTAGGCATCTTTGCCATTAAACGAGTGATACTGATGTCGACTTGTCTAGGATCTGCTGGATCTAGAGAATCTTGATAGAAAGTAGACATAGCACAAATTGCCGAACTCAGCACTGCCATTGGATGAGCATCACGAGGAAAGCCGTCAAATAATTTGATCATATCTTCGCGAACCATAGTGTGTTGGCGAATCTCAGTTGTAAATTTATCGAGCTCAGGTTGCGTCGGCAAGTGACCGTGAATGAGTAAATAGGAAACTTCCAAAAAAGTTGATTTTTCAGCTAGTTGCTCGATTGGAATTCCCCGGTATTGAAGAATTCCTTTTTCGCCATCCAAAAAGGTGATCGCGCTCTGGCAGGTCGAGGTGTTAGCAAAGCCATTGTCCATAGTGATGTAACCAGTTTGATCGCGGAGCTTTGATATATCAAAAGCCTTTTCTTGTTCAGAACCTTCGATAACTGGAAACTCATACGGTTTACCTTCGATTTCTACCTTTACGGTTTTTTTACTCAATTTGGCCTCCCTTTTGTGTCGTCTTTTGAAATTAAAACTTCCTAAGACAATTTATTGTTTAGAACGATTGATTTTTTATCGGCTTTCAAATTCTAAAGTGAAGCAAGTGAACCAGAGATTGTGCAAGGCCGTGCGTTAGACAGTGCGCCTCTAAGAACCTAAGGTCGTTTTTCTGTTTTATATTGGGAATATAATTTTAAAAAAGCGATGAGCTATGATGCTGAAATTATTATTTTTGTGTAAAATGACTAAACTGATTACAGATGATAGGGCAAATTAGGCCCATTAAAAATATGTATTAAAGTGAGAAATAGTTTGCTGCCAGCGCATCTGTGAAATGATCAGGATTCCTTAAAAATGCTTCGGTGGTCAAGGTGGCCAAGGATTTCTCAATTTAAAGTGGCCCGTTAAGGGCGAAGGGTACCTGTAAATTCTGATTTTAAATCCATTTCATAGGTGCCTTCTTCTTTTAAATACTTTAGAACCTTTGCTGTTAAACTCAGGCTTTCGACATTGTTTTTGTCGGGCTGAATGTAAACTGTATTAATCTTTGTCTTCCCGGCGTTTTCTGTAATTAGTTTTCTTAAAATAGCAGCCGCCAATTTAACTGGGTACTTCTTGTCTAAATTCGTGATTAAAAATATTATAGTGGGACTAGATTGATACTTGCGAACTACTAATTTATGATTTTTCGGTCCGGTGAAAACGTCAAACTTCCCAATACCAAATTGTATATCGTATTCTTCGCGCTTTTCATGTCTGATTTCTCCAGACGCAATCATTCTCGCTATTGCCTCGTCAGGATCTAAATGGCTAACCCCAGATCTAACAAAAGGGAGTCTTCGTATGTTCAACTTTCCTAAATCACTCGTGAGCTTTGCATCATCAAAAATCTTATGATCAAACTCATAGTTGCCATCCATCATTGAGCGATTACCAAAAAAAGCAAACTTTTTTTCAACCATCGATCGCCACAAAGTTTTGGCTTCACGGCTCAAGTCAATTTGATCTGTAGGGCCGTTTCTCATGCCGAACAAATTGCTTGAAAAGTGAAATCCTGTTTGAGTTTGAACAACCCAAGCAGCCACGAGATAAGAAATAAATCCAATACGCCTTCCGCGAAACCCATCCGCGATTGGCTTTGTCGATGGCCAGTAATACTGCTTAGGATGATCCATTAAAAAATCAAGTTCAAGAACTTCTTTACCATCATAAAACACATTCATCTGAGTGGGAAAGGCCTTGCCCACCTTGTCAAATCCAAATTGAAAGTCAAAACGAAGCCTTTGAGTGTCAATATTTCTCGCGGCCATTGTGCGCTCTAAATAGGTAGGATTATAAAAGGCCTCACATTTATTTTCAAGCGCATGTGCGAACGGACAAAGTGAAAATGCAAAAATAAAAATTATAAGAGCTAATCTTAAGTTCGAAACAGCGGGTAACCGCCGCCATCTAAAATGACGTTTCACAATTGTCCTTTCTGAGGCGCGAATTAAAATAAAAAGTTAATCTGGCAAGACAACATGAAAGTCTTCTCAATAAAAGTGTTGCAGTTCTTATGCCAGCGATTTGTTGGTTAAAGCTTATAAAACGAGATATGGGGAAGTATTTGCGAAGGATATCACCCAATCGATTAAGTGAGCTGGATAACTTTTAGACGCATTAGGTGGGCTAGTATTTTTCATACCAAAATGAGATTTTCAATATTACTGCTATTCAAATTATTTGAGTGTAGGATACTTAGACATCAAATTGAATGTTGCTATCTGAATGTGTGCGCTTAAAATATTATTTTGGAATAAAACGTTTTCTTGAAATCAATTAAGAAAATAAATCAGACCCTATTTTTGAATCAGCATTTTATGTTCTATTTAACAGTTTCTACTTTTACGATAAATTCTTTCCACTTGTTAATCTGTTGCGACGTTAACGATGTATAGCAAAGAGTCCCTTCTGTGGCGGCTTCTTTGCGGGTAATTCTGGTGTCGCGGTCAAGATCAAAAATTTTATATTCAGTAGCTTTTGGAAAAAAAAGTTGAACACTTTTTTGCATTTCGGTAATTGAATCTGCCATAAGCTGTTTAAGTTGATCCATCCCTTGACCGGTTAAGGCGCTCACAAAAACGCGGGGATATTGTTTAACTTTAAACTTGCGATCGGGGCTGGCAATATCAAATTTATTAAAAACGTGAATTATTTTTTTATTTTCCCATTTGAATTC
Source organism: Pseudobdellovibrionaceae bacterium (assembly GCA_043745515.1). Taxonomy (GTDB): domain Bacteria; phylum Bdellovibrionota; class Bdellovibrionia; order Bdellovibrionales; family Bdellovibrionaceae; genus UBA2316. The sequence continues at coordinate 13,264 of JAYTTH010000446.1, forward strand.
CTGAATCAGTGCTTCGACTACCTCAACTTGGCGATCCATGTTGGGGGATGATAAATCAATAACATGCAATAGCACATCTGCTTCGCCAGATTCTTCAAGGGTGGCCTTGAAGGCTTCAATTAACTGGATAGGAAGTTTCCTGATAAACCCGACTGTATCGGTTACAACAGACGGCGGACCATCCTGCAAGAATACTTTTCTGGTTGTTGGATCCAAAGTTGCAAAAACCTGATTTTTAGCCAGAATCTGCGCGCCCGTAAGTCGATTTAGAATTGAACTCTTCCCAGAGTTTGTATAACCAATTAAAGCAAAACTTGGAATTTCATGTTTGCGCCGCGAGGATCTATGTTGGGACCTGTTTTTGCTAACGGAATCCAATTTTTTCTTTATTAAAGAAATTCGTTCACGAATTCGACGTCGATCATTTTCTAGCGCGGATTCACCAGGACCACGAGTTCCAATTCCGCCGCCCTGTCTTGATAGCGAACCCATCCAGGCATCTACCATTCGAGGCATTTGATCCAGCAGTTGAGCCAATTCAACCTGAAGTTTTCCCTCAAAAGTTTGTGCTCGTTGTGAAAAAATATCTAAGATAATTTGGTTTCGATCTAAAACCTTAACGCCCATCGCGGCTTCTAAATTTCTTGTTTGTACGCCGGACAAGATATGATCGACAACGACCAGCTGGGCTTGTGATTCAATAGCTAGATCCTTAATTTCTTGTACTTTGCCAGTCCCAATTAGTGTTGCAGGATTCCAGGATGGCAGGATTTGCGTTATAGATGCCACTACATCGCCGCCAGCAGCGACAACGAGTTCCTCTAATTCCAACAAATTTTCTTTAACTTCAGACAGCGAGTCGGATTTTAAGCCCACTCCAATTACGATCGTTTTTTCACTATTAAAGATTCGCGATTTTTGAAGGTAGCTGTCTATTTTTGA
>JAYTTH010000447.1:0-14083 GCA_043745515.1 Pseudobdellovibrionaceae bacterium
TGATTTTCATGATGACGACCATACACTTTAAACGGATACTAGTAAAAGAATTAATCATGACTGAAATCACCAATAGATATTCCTCCCTACTTAAAAACAGGTTTAAAAGTATTGACGATGCCCGTTTGGCGCCTATTTTGTCAGACAATCTGCTGTGCCCAAGCCCTATCGAGTTACCCCAGGCACTCCTCGCTGAGTTTCAAAATACGATATCGGCCTTTTTTTCATTGCGCAGTGATAGTACCTACATCCAAAGATATGAACAGGATCTGAACCGTCTTAACATCAAGGACCCTGGTAATAAATCTTTGTTTATGAGTTATGATTTTCATTTAACCTTAGACCAAAAACCAAAATTGATCGAAATCAACACCAATGCCGCATTTTTGACTTTGGGTTACTACTTGTATCAAGCTCACAATCTAGAAACTGGTTTGAAATTTCAGATACAAGATTTAGAAAATTTGTTTTTAGAAGAACTGAAATATCAAAACAAAACTCCCAACAAACCGCACATATTAATAGTTGATGAAAAGCCACTTGAGCAAAAAATGTTTTTAGAGTTTTTAATTGTTCAAGAATTGATACAATCCTTTGGTTGGACGTGTTCAATTGATGATTTCGCCAACTACCCAAACTACAAACCAGATTTAGTCTACAATCGTTACACTGATTTCTATTTTAAAAATGTCGAATCACAAATTCTTCGTAAAGATTTTTTAGACCGAAAGACTTGTTTTTCACCGAATCCTTATGAATATTTTCTATTGGCAGACAAACAAAAAATGATTGATTGGACTGACGCCGGTTTTTGGAATGGCCTGGAAATTTCCGGCAGCAAACAAAATCAAATTCGGAGGGTATTGCCAAATACAGTCAGCTTTAAGCCCGAATTAAAAGAAGAGCTTTGGAGTCTGCGAAAAAAGCTTTTTTTCAAACCTAAAAATTCATATGGCTCAAAACAATCGTATAAAGGCGCCTCGATTTCTAAAAAAGTCTTTGAAGAAGTCGCAAACGAGCTATTTTTGGCCCAAGAATTAGTACCAGCCCCAGAAGCTGTGATACCAACGCCCGACGGCCCACAGCAATTTAAATTTGACCTACGTTGCTATGCCTATCGCGACGAATTGCAACTTGTTATTGCGCGCGTGTATCAAGGACAGGTTACTAATTTAAAAACAAAATGGGGCGGCTTTGCTCCGATAAAGTGGATTTAAAATGCGGACCTGCGCCAAATACCTTGACTAAGATCTGTAACACCCTAACCCATATCTGACGGTTCAAATAATTTCCTAAATTGCTTATCCAAAGCCCTTTGATACTATTCCCATATGACCATGAGAAGACGGAATTTCTTAAAAGGTTTAGCGAGTACCTTTGCACTCGCAACAGTTGCAGCCAAATCCAAAAAAACCGCGCCGGATATACCGTTTGATCACAATTTAATTTCAGTTTTATTGGGACCCGCTTTCGATGGTCAGGCTGAATTTTCAATTGTGCACTCACAGGCTAATTCCCTTCGATACTTGGTCTTCCAGGGCGATAGGTATATCGCCGAAGCAAGAATTCAAACTATAGATTCTGAATTTGATAATTTCAAAATAGATAAATTTTTATTTTCAAAACTACCGATAGAAATAGATTTGACTCTTAAAATTTTCAATGGCGATAGACTCATTGATCAAAGAACATTTAGCTCGATTCCAAGCAATCGTTCAACCTACGACATTGGTCTAGCATCCTGCATGCGCGCAGCTCAACATGACGAAGGGATTTGGAAAAGCTTGGAGTCTCAAAAAGCCGACGTCATTTTATTTCTAGGCGACAATGTCTACATCGATTATCAAATGGAAGAGCCCATTACAGTTAAACTTATTTGGAAAAAGTTCGTGGAAACTAGAATGATATTGCAGTTTTACCAATGGAAACGGCTAGTCCCAGTTATTGCCATCTGGGATGACCATGATTTTGGTGGCGACAATTCTAATGAAAGTTTTCCGCTCTTAAAAGAAGCGCAAGAAAATTTTAAAAATTTTTTCGCGCAGAATCTAAGTGAAACCAGTTTTATCTCTGCTGGCCCTGGGATTTCCTGCAAATTTCAACTTGGGAATCATTTATTTTTAATGTTGGATGATCGTTCGTATAGGGAAGCGCCTAATTCTGGAAAAATATATTCTTTTTTTGGCCGAGATCAAGAAAACTGGATTTTTGATTCTATCAAAGATTTTAACGGCCTAGTTTGGATGAACAGTGGGTCACAGTGGTTTAATCTTAAGGGCTTTAGTGAGTCGTTTAGAAAAGATCATAAAATTAATTTCAACATGTTTGCAGAAAAATTGAATCAATCTCAAAAAAATATCATTTTCACTTCGGGCGATGTCCACTATTCGGAGGTTTGCAAAACTCCGGCTCTTTTGAACAAATCGTCGTTAGAACTCACTTCTAGTTGCATGCACAGTTCTCACTTTATTGGATTGCCCACGATGGGCCGAAGTGAAAATCGCCTGGCATCGGCGTGGAAGATCAATTATTTGATATGTAGGACCGGGGATACTTCGGCAAAGCAGACAATTGAAGTTCGATGCTACACCAAAAGTGCACAGAAACTATTTGACGTAAAAAAAGAATATATGCGTACCTAACAGGTGATCTTTCTTTGATTTCTTGACAGCTTTCAAACCGTGCAGCACTATCGGTACCAGTTATGATGCGGTGGCTCGGTTTTATTTTATTTTTCTCACAGTTTACTCACGGTTACTCTTATATTGATAATCGCGGATTGTATCCTTTGGGTGAAAAAGAAATATTTATGTCTAACACCGGGATTGCCCTTACGGGATCTTCGGGTAGTGTATTTTATAATCCGGCTGGATTGGCCACAATTACCGCTACAAAATTGTCTTTAAGCTCAAACACTTATTTTAGTTCTAAAACTCAATTCAAATCTATTCAAACTTTGGATGGAAAAGACATGCCGTTTACTTCCACGGGAAACCAATCGATACCAAGTTCCCTAATTTCTGCCTGGAAAGGTGATTCCATAAACTTGGCTTTTGGAATTTTTGTGCCCCACCAGTTAAAGTCTCAAGATTCGGCACTTTATAGCACCGACAATTACAACGCGATACAAATGACTCGAAGTCAGTCGTTTCAAGTCTTGATGGCCGGTGGCAGTATAGCAGGCAAGATAAACGACTCGTTAGCATTAGGTCTCAGCTGCTTCTACACTACGTTTCAAACGTCTCAGCAGTTCGATCTTTCGGGGGCACCGACCACAAGTTCAGGGCTTAAGCCAGTTGTTGCAAGTTCCTATTTTAATTCTGAAATTTCTGGTGGAATTTGTCATTTGGGTGCCCAAAAATCCGTTTCTGATCACATACTTTTAGGTTTTGTCGTTAAATCGCCGATGGTTACTACTTCTAAAAAAGGGACGTCCTCGCAATTTATTCAAGAGCCCAATCAAGGTTTGTTTAAATTTGACGGGCCAAAAGAAGTCGATACTGAATTTGCCATTCCTGCCGAGCTAAGCACTGGAATTAAGCTAGAGGCTTCTGACCGTTTAATTTTTTATACTGATTTGAACTATCAAATGGATGCCAGTTACAAAGATGGAAACTTAATTTCTTCTAAATATGAACATGCCGCCACACTCAGATTCAGCTCTGGCGTGCAGTTTAAAATTTCTGATACAAATGAAATTTTGGCAGGCATTTCTTACAATCCTAGCACTCTAAAACTTCCAAAAGCTGAAACTCAAGAAAATTTTTTCATTGGAACGTTAGGTTTCCAAACTCAAAATGCCAACAGCGTTTTTGGCCTCGGTCTCTTTATAGCTCAGTCCTATGGAAGTCTTGAGGTGAGCAAACTGAATAGTTCGTTTCAAGAACTTGGCACCTATAATAGCGAAGTTAAATCGTCTATTGCGGGACTTTTAATTAGTTCTGGCTTTGCTTTTTAAAACTATTTTTTGGTGTTTTCAAATTCAACTAAAAGTTCTTTTAGCTCATCGATTTTTTTGCTTTCGTAGTCTTCGGTCCCGTTAACATACTCTTTTTCAGCAATAGTATTTATTGTTTGCGCCAATCTTAATCCAGCCTTCATCAACTGTGCTTTAATGATCTCGGTTCCAGCTTGCATGTATTCTTCAGTAGCTTCAGCAGATCCGGAAGCTTTGATCATTTTGTCTACGCCGCGAGAATCTTTTTCATTTACACCGCTAGCGTCTTTGACAAGACGACCACAATATTCGCGATCGGCCGCCGCTGTAGGAACAGAATCAATATATACTTTAGAATGTAGTGATTGAGACTCTTTATACCAATTCAAAACAGGCGTATTTTTAATTTCTTCTGTATTCAAAGATTTCTGGTCTGCAATTACTAAATCAGCCAATTCTTTAAAACCTTTCCAGCCTGGCATTTTATAGCTTGGGTCTTTTAGTTTTTGATTTGCAAAAATTTTATCCACCAAAGTTGAATCCCAGAACGAGTGGAAATTCGTAGATTTAATTTTTACTACGCCGTCTTCAACAACCGAATACTTTAAGTTACACATATTGGCGCCACGGTCATAGCCGTTTCCAACATGCAGCGGTTGATGTACATCACCAATCAGATGAATCAAATAACGCATCAAATCCATTTTTTGATTTTTTGTAAATTTGCTCACTCCCAAAAATCCTGACATTAGTTTTCCAGGAATATTTGAAATCATAGAATTGGCATCTCGAGGCGCTTTCAAAATGTCAGGAACAAGTTCATAGGAACCGTTAAAGCGTGGGTCGATTTCAACAAAATGATAGTCTGAAAACCCAGCTTCCTTTTTTTGTGGTGAAGGCGTGAAGTCTTCGTCAGAACGAACTAAATCTGGAAACGTTGCCGCTTCGGCCATTGGGCCATGCCCTAGTATTTTTTCAACCAATCGTTTCCCTTTAGGTGCCAGGTTCCGCTGCGCTATTTCGCCTACAGTTTGATGTCCCAAATCGCCCCAAGCATATGCCATTGAATTTGCAAAAGTAGTTGCAATTACCAAAAACACCAGAAGTCTAAGATTATTTCTAAGTTGGATTTTCATTGTTATCTCCTAACAGTAAGAGGGTGAAAATAAATTAATTTCAATTTAGTTTCAACTGTAGAGAAATAGACACTCCGACAAAAAAAGACACTTTCAAATTTTTCCACTGGAACACTGAACCTATTCAAGCAGTTAGGGGCCGCTCGACGTACAACTAGTTATTGTAAAAAAAATCTAAAGATTCAAAAAACTCCTTAAATTCAACGTAGTTGATCCGATAAGTCGTGTATGACTTTGAAAATGAGTTTAAAAAAATACCAAACCAGCGACTACTCTGAGTTTGATGCAATTGACGGGTCCCATCCTTACAAAGAATTGGGTCCCGACTTTATGGTTGAATACCCTGTATTCACTTTGAAGAAAGGAAAAATCGTCTATTTTAATTTTGATCTAGCCAAAGAGATGGGCCTATTGCCTAAAGATCATAAATCTAAATTAAATTCACAACTAGAAAATAAAATTTTAGATACGTTTTCGATTCAGATTATCAATGAATACGATGTTTTATCTAAAAAACGAATCAATCGCCAACAAATCAAAGCTACAAAATACATGGCGACTCGCTATTTGCAATTGCAACACAAAAATAAAAAAGGCAAGACGTCCGGTGATGGTCGAAGCGTCTGGAATGGACAAGTTAAACACAATCAAAAATCATGGGACGTGTCCTCCAGAGGCACCGGTGTTACCTGCTTGTCTCCTGGCAGTGCAGAAAGTGCGATGCCTCTAAAGACGGGCAATACAGACACCGGCTACGGGTGTGGCCAAGCAGAAATTGATGAGCTTGTCAGTTCAGCCATTATGTCTGAAATCGTTCACAAAATGGGAATTTACACCGAACGTGTCTTGGCCGTGATTGATCTAGGTGACGGAATAGGAATTGGGGTCAGAGCTGCTGAAAGCCTTTTGCGTCCCGCCCATGCCTATTTATTCTTAAAGCAAAACCGACATGAACCTTTAAAAAAGGTAATCGACCACACTATTTCTCTAAAAAAATACAACCAGAATACCGACCGCTACGACCAGTTTTTAAATGAGTTTTGTGATCGTTTCGCATCATTTGCGGCTCAATTGCAGGAACATTATCTATTTGTATGGTTGGATTGGGATGGCGACAATGTTTTAATGGATGCAGGCATAATCGACTATGGCAGTGTAAGACATTTCGGAAGCTGTCACAATCAGTACCGCTATGACGATGTCGAACGATTCTCTACGAATTTGCTGGAACAAAAACGAAAAGCAAAATCCATAGTCCTAACAATGATCCAAGCAATAGATTATGTAAAAACAAAAACTAAAAAAGGTTTGGAAACTTTCAAACGACACCCACTACTTGTAAGATTTGAAAAGCAATTCAACAAAAGGCAGCTTTATTTCTTTGCCCAAAAAATGGGTTTTAATGAAATTACAATCGCTCAAATTGAATCTAGTTCAGAACTAAAACGTACCCTGATAAAATTATTTAAATGTTGTCAGTATTGGGAAAATCTAAAAACACAGCCGACATTTTCAAAGGTTGCTGACGGTATAAACAAAAATCCACTATGCAATATGCGTAATTTTTATCGAGAATATCCGGCCTATAAAATTAAAAACAAAACCGGTGCGCTGCCTTTAGACGAGTTTATATCAATGACTTGGACTCAATCCTCACCTAAGAAAAGCACAGCATTATACTATAAAAACAAAGCCCGTTTTGAGCACCTATTGAAGTGCTACGATCGTGTAGTGAACGCTGTTTCCATAACAAACAATTCAGACATATTGCCCCTGTTATCAAAGCTAGCCTCTAGATGGAATCCATCCAATTTTCTCACTGGGAATGCATTGATTCACAACGTGGACCATATCCTTGAGCTTTATAGCAAAATGGAACGCGAAGACATAGTCCAACTGAGCGTGGAAAAGATTATTCATTACGCCAGCGGCGAATCTGCTTCATTGAGAAAAAAATCACTCTATGATATCAATTCAAAAAGTGCCAAAGATACTACCCATCAAAAGTTGTGGGATCAAATCCTGATGAACCTTCATGAATATCGTGATGAATTTTAGATTTGTTCTTTTACCCATCGCTTGATGATAGGGAATTCTTCGTCAATCATATCGTGCTTTTTGTTTAACGATATAAATTCAACATTTAATCCCATGTCTTTCAATTTATCCGCACCAAATTTGGTTTCCTGGTAAGGCAACACATCGTCTTTATAGCCATGAGTAAGTATCCAGGGGGTTTTCAGCGAATCTTTAGTCAAACTTTGACGCCATCTTGGAAAAAAATGGAAATAACCACTAACTCCGATTACTCCGCCCAACTTTTTGGGATAGTTAAGGGCCACATCAGCGCTTACTAAGCAACCTTGCGAAAAACCAAAAAGAAAAATGTCTTTTGCCTTATAACCTTGCTTAATCAAATCATTAATTAGATCGAACAGTTTAGAGCGAATTCGCAAAACACCTGCATTTTGAAACGGGGGCTCCCCAAACCAAGAAAATCCTTTTAAATATTTTCTTGGTGCATTTAAAAGCAGGAAGTTCATTTGAGGAAGACCCAATTCTTTATCAAATGTTTTAAATGGTTTCAAACTATCGCCGCGACCATGCAAAACTATCATTATTTTTTTAGAACGTCGCTTGGAAGAAATAAACTGATACTTAAAATGACTCGTTGATAATTGAAATTCAGGATTCACTAAGTCCCCTTAAACATGCTCTTAGAATTGAAGGCAATCAAGCTGTCCAAGGGCTTTACCTAGTAGGTGATCAGCAGTCAAGATTTCCTTTTTGGTCGATTGACATTGATGTTTGGACACCATTCTCTTTGAAACTTTTTCTATCCAATCGCGATTTCGGATTGGATAGAGATAAAGTTCTTCTTCACGCTGAAACGAACTCGCTACGTTTTCTGCAATTTCAATGTCAGGAGTAATTCCAACAAGCTGAGGTGATTGTCCTGATGGTAAATGAAAAGTCCCTTTGGTTTGGAAGTAAAGTAGCTTTTTGTTTTTAGGCCACTCTTCGCCTTCTTGAAACGATCCTTTCCCAAAGGTCCTCTCGCCGATCAGTGTGCCTCGCTGATACTGTTGTATAACTCCTGCCAAAATTTCAGCACTCGACGCTGTTGATCGATTTACCAATACTACGAGGGGTCCAAAATATTCGGCATCCTTACCGCTGTAAAATGTTTCTTTTCTGAAGTGTTTATTGAAATACACCAAATCATAGATTTTGCGATCTCCGACAAAAAGTCCACTGATGCACAGTATTTCATCCATCGATCCGCCAGAGTTATCGCGAATATCCAGTATAACTCCGGTGGTCTTGTCCTTGTTGGCTTGTTTTAAAGCCAACTGCAACGTATCACACACTCCATCGGAAATTTTAAAAATGCTGATCAAATGCAATACTTTGCTGTCTTCACGAGGTAGGATTTTAACTGAAACGCTAGGAAGGACTTGGTTTTTTTTATCAACTAACCAAGTTGATATGCCCAAAGTCGTTTTTACTTTAAACTGATGCTGATCCTTGGACTTCAGCCAATCGGAAACGACATCTAAATCCATCTTAGCGATCGATTGCCCATCGATTTCCAATATTTGATCCCCTTTTGAAATACCTAACTTATCAAATACTGACCCGGGATACACTCGTGAAAAAATAAATTCGGAATCAGACTTCCCTAAAGTAAAACCATAAGAGTTAATCCTCGGCTGACTATTTGCCACGACCTTTTCATAATACTCTCGAGGTAACAAATAGCTATGTGGATCGCGATGCACAGAGAGGTAATTGTTAATTCCAAGTCCAACAATGTACGGGCCATATTTGTGATCCACTATCTTTACCTGAAGCTGACTCCAGATTTTTTGAAAATCCATAAAGACATGTTTGCCATCTTTTAGATAGTCGATCCAAATAGAGAGTCTTTTCTTTTCATTTTGAATAAACACAGTTTTTTTGTTTTCTAGTTGCAGGCCTTTTTCTGGAGACCAAGTCAATGTCATATCCATATAGGCGGCCATCGATTGCAAACTGTTAACACAAGCCAGATAGGTCTTTTTAGAACTTTTGCAATTGAAATTCTGATAGAAATTTTGAATATCAGACGTCGTCAGGCCAGTATGAAGCCAAGATTCTTCTTGTTTAAAGGTCGTCACATTCAACAAATGTTGTTCTAACGAAACCAAAATTAAAATGACGAGTATAAACCCAAACCCAAAACGTACCACTAACACCCTCCCCGATAATATCGGGCCCACCAACCACTACAGCAACCAATATGCCATTTCTAATATAACTCTTGGGGGTAGCCGCCCGGTTAGTCCTTAGTGAATTTTCATTAATGTCTAACAAATTGACAAGACTAAAAGGGCTAGAGTAAAAAATCACGTGAGGTAAATATGGATTTCGAGCTTCCAACGGACCTAAAAAACAGAAAAATTGTTGTTACAGGCGCCAATGGTTTTATAGGCAGCGTGGTCGTTTGGGAACTTAACCAGCGCGGTTTTACCGACATTGTGGCCGTTGATAGCGTTCCATTGTCAGAGCGGAATTTACTTAAGGGCCTTAAATACGATCGATTTTTGTTGCACACTGATCTGTGGGCTTTTTTGGCTCAGCAACACAAAAGCGCGATTTCCTGGGTAATCCACATGGGTGCCTGCTCGTCGACCACTGAAAAAAATTGGGACTTCCTACTTGAAAATAATACGCACTATACCCAGAAGATATTTGAAGCCTCCTTGAGTGGTGGATTTGACGTTATCTATGCTTCGAGCGCGGCAACCTATGGCAGCGGTGAGAATGGATTTGATGACGCTACAGATTCTGAAATATTAAAGCCGCTTAATTTGTACGGCGAATCCAAAGTGCTATTTGATAGATGGATAAAAAAAGCCTTACGTCAGCCGCAGCATTGGTATGGTTTGAAATTCTTCAATGTGTACGGTCCGATGGAATATCACAAAAATTCGATGGCCAGTGTTGTATTCAAATCTTACAATCTAATAAAAAAGACCGGCCAAGTGAAGCTTTTCAAGTCACATAATCCTAGTTACAAAAATGGCGAACAACTACGGGATTTCGTCTACGTCAAAGACGTTACCCGATGGATTGTTGAATTGATGATTAAAAAACCGGAAAACGGCATTTACAACATGGGATTTGGCAGAGCACGCACTTGGCTAGATTTAGTATCAGCCACTTTTAAATCGCTAGACTTGAAACCCAATATTGAGTGGATTGAAATTCCTCAAGATATTCGTAATCAATATCAATATTTCACTGAAGCCAAAATGAACCGGTGGTTAAATCAAAAAATGCCCCCCCCACAATGGAGTGTCGAAGCCGGCGTCACTGATTACGTTAAAAACTATCTTAACACCAGCGATCCGACGTTAAAAAGTAAAGGATCCTAAGTGGCAAAATTACCGGATCACTTAAGAAAATATATCGTTCCACAAGAAGACTTGGTCTATAGTCCAAAGGAGCACGCTATTTGGCGCTATATTTTGCGACAACTGAAGCATTTTTTAAAAGATCACGCTCATGAAAGTTATTTAGAAGGGCTCGAAAAAACAGGTATCACTTCGGATGAAATCCCCAGCATACAAGACATTAGCCGACATTTGGAAAAATTTGGATGGCGGGCACTTCCCGTAAGTGGTTTTATTCCACCAGCAGCCTTTATGGAGCTCCAATCACTAAGTATCTTGCCTATCGCATCTGAAATTAGATCTTTGGATCATTTGAAATACACCCCGGCACCCGACATCGTTCATGAAGCCGCAGGCCATGCACCCTTTTTAGCAAATCCCGAATTTGCCGGGTATTTAAAAAAATACTCAGCTGTAGCTAAAAAAGCAATCGTGAGCAAAGAAGATCTGGATATTTATGAAGCTATTCGGGTTTTATCAGACATTAAAGAAAGTCCTAATTCAACCCAAAACCAAATTGAAGATGCTGAAAAAAACCTTGCCTCCGTTGTTTCAAAAAATAAAAACGTTTCCGAAGCCGCCGAGCTAGGCCGTATGAACTGGTGGACCGCTGAATATGGGCTCATAGGCTCACTAGAAAATCCAAGAATTTTTGGAGCTGGGTTGCTTTCCAGCGTTGGCGAATCCAAAGCCTGTTTAGAATCCAACGTTAAAAAAATTCCGCTAACAATTGAGTGCTTAAAGTATTCATATGACATTACAGAACAACAGCCACAACTTTTTGTGACGCCAAGTTTTAAACATTTAGAATCCGTATTAAATGAAATGGCCAATACCATGGCTTTTAAAATGGGCGGAGTTTCAAGCCTAGAAAAAGCAAAAACCGCTCAGACTGTGAATACAATTGAAATGAATTCTGGCTTGCAAATGAGCGGTGTACTTTCTAAATATGAATCTACTGGATATGATGTTGATTTTCTTCAATTTTCAAGTCCGACACAAATAGCCCTTCAAGAATTGCAACTGGATGGACATGCTAGGGATTATCATGCCACGGGTTTCAGCTCCCCAATTGGTAAAATTAAGAATTTTGACCTCTGCCCTTCTGAGCTTTCAGATGAGCAATGGAATTCGTTAGGCCTTGAAATTGGAAAACCACTCACACTGAATTACAAAAGTGGATTTAAAGTAGTAGGAATTTACTACGGCCGAGTAATTCGTGGCGGAAAAACAGTGATCATGAGTTTCAGAGATGCCACCGTTACTAAAGGCGTTGAAGAATACTACAAGCCAGAATGGGGCCCTTTTGATCTAGCCTTGGGTTCGGCGGTAAAGAGTGTTTTTTCTGGACCTGCCGACCGTGCGGCTTTTGGACAAAATGATGATTTCATTGTCAAAAAAGTCGAAAGCAAAAAACAGTCCGAAAAGGATTTAAATATTAACTTGATCTACACGGATATTCGGCACTTAAGGACTAAATTTAATTTTGAATCAGCGGCACTTCCAACTTTGCGGTCTCTTTACAAAAAAATTAGTGGCTTAGATGCAAATGATTGGTTAGCTGTTTTAGAAATTTATGAAATTCTGCTTCAAAATAAAAAATCGCTTTCAAAAGAGACAGGATACGAGACCATGCTAGCTGCGATTCTATCAGATCTAAGATCAAAAAGTTCAATTCTCATTGAAAATGGTGACTCGATTGAACAAGGTATTCATTTGGCTTATTTAGAGTGACTTTTTTTTATGGAATTGGTTCAAATGAAAAATATGTTTAAAATTAAAATCGTCCTGACTAAAACACTTTACGACAGAAATATTGGATCGACCTCTAGAGTAATGGACAACATGGGAGTCTCAGAGTTAATTTTGGTTTCTCCAAAATGTGAAATTACTTACGAAGCACAATTGGCGGCGGCTACTGGGCAATCGGCTCTGCAAAACAGAACAGTGTATTCAAGCTGGATAGAATTTTATCAAAATGAAGCCGAAGGCGTGCGAATTGCGTTCACCGCACGTGATGGGCGTGGAAGACTAGTTAAAGACTTTGATTTTCAGTTGAAACAGTTCCTTAAAAATCACGAACAGAAATTAAGCTCTACTGATGAAGGGGAAGCTCAATCTGCCACTTTAGGAAACACTCTCTATTTAATTTTTGGTCCAGAGGATGCGGGGCTAACAGCAGAAGATTTAGAAAACACTAATTTCAGCGTGTCTCTGCCCACATTTGGTGACAATACAAGCTACAATCTATCTCACGCTGTCTTAGTAGCTCTACAAATACTGAGGCAGAACATTGGCGGGCAGAGGTCAATTTTAGAAGGATCCCAAAAACCGATTTTAATAGAGGCGCCGAAAATCGAATTAATAGGCGATACAATCAGAGAGTGGCTTGCCCTTATGGGATTAGATCTGGAATCTCACCATAAAATTAATGCGTACACGGTAATTCATCGAATGTTGTTACAAAACACACCAACTCAAAAAGAATACCATATGCTTGAAACTATGCTTCAACAGACAATTCGAAAATTGAAACGACTGAACGAATTAGAAAAACAAAATAAATAGTATTTGAAAAATTTCGTTCAGTTTGAATAAAAAAATCGACGATATCAACGGCAAATTATCTTTGGAATTGGCAAACCACTGCAATCGCGATTGCGGGAACAGCCATCACTCGACTTGTTGTCGGAATAATAGAAGCGACTCCGGTAAACAGCTGTCCAACTGCACTTTGAGTTGCCTTAATTGAAATTTCACCTCGACGGCCAGTGGTCATTACCACTTCCGTTCCATTGACCTGAAGGTACCCTTTGTTTAGGGAGTACGGCGCAGTCATTGCCCATTTTTGAAAAGAATCTTTCAATTTAATTTCATTTTTTTGGGAATCAATTTCAAAAATTACCGTTTTCTTATCCTGCACTCCATCACATTTAATTAGTCCAGAAGCATTCGATCGAAATCCAATTGCCATAACAGAAATCAATAATAAATTTTTCATATAAATCTTCTCCATTTTGAGCAAAATAGAGTACTTCTGAAATTAAACAAAGTATCAAAAAAATTTACAGGTACTTTTAACCAATACTACGACGAAGATACGGCGAATTGAACAGGGAAAGAATAAAATTCAATCTCAAAGTTTCCCCTTTTATTTAGCTTGGCGATTTTAGCCTTCTTTTTGAAAGACGTGTAAATCTTCTTCAATTTGATGAACTTGGGTTTCCAATTTTTCGCGTTTTTTAAGCAAGGAAATTAAATAGTCGACAGTGTCTTTGTTTTTTAAAATTGAATCTAGCTCTTTGTCTATGGTGTCTATTTCTGAATCTAAAATACGTTTATGAAAATTCATGGAATTTTTCATATCTTGATTTTCACTGGCGGATTCGCTCTCCATCCAATCCAGGTCGTCCATTGCGCCATCTAAAATATTTGAAGTTTTAACTATTTTTTTTTGGCTTTCTGTTTCTGTGTGATTTGAAAGGGCTGAACTTAAATTCCTGATTAACGAACCAAGGAACGATTGACTGTGGTCATCTTCCATAACTGTTTTTAAAAAAACTCCCGGCGGT
>JAYTTH010000448.1:0-3729 GCA_043745515.1 Pseudobdellovibrionaceae bacterium
GCGTTTTTGAAGCTGTAAAATGGATTGGCAAAAAAATCTGGTTGCTTGAACCCCATCTAGATCGACTGCAATCCAGTTGTCATCGCATTGGACTTGCGATTCCGATGGATCGAGCATCGCTAGTTGAAAAAATTGAAAATCTAGTTTTAATGGCTAATCAAAACAAAGGTTTAATTCGCATTTTTGTTACACGCGGGCCGGGTAGTTTTGGGGTTAGTCCCTACGAAAGTACAGGACCACAGATGTACATTGTGACAACTGAGCTTAAAGAATGGACGGCAGAACGGGTGCAAAAGGGTGCTTCGATTATGCGATCCGCGCTGATCGCAAAAAAAGGAATATTCGCGCAGGTTAAATCGTTAAATTACTTGCCCAATGTGCTGATGAAAAAAGAAGCGATTGACGCTGGCTTTGATTTTTCATTCGGAGTTTCTGAATCTGGCGACGTTTTGGAAAGTTCAACCGAGAATTTGGGATTTATTAAAGGTAATAAACTAGTCACGCCTTTATTTGATTCCACGTTACGTGGGACTTCTTTAATTCGTTTGACTGAATTGTTACCTTCAAAATCGGACTTGGCTTGGGATCCTCGAGCTTTTTCTTTAGAAGAATTGCTTCAAGCAGATAGTATTTTTCTAGTAGGAACCACAATTGATGTTTTGCCCGTGACTCGTATTGAAAATACAAAGAAAGATCCGGCCATAGCCCTAAAACTGCGGACACTATTGCACGCAGATCAGCGGTAGTCTTTTCAGTAATTTAAGTATTATTAAGCAACCATTTAGCTTTCAATTAGCTGTTAATTCGCTTTGCCAAATTTGTAGGATCGGCGCGCTTTGGACCATACGTCTTCAATTGTGTACCAGACGTAACCATCGTTGGCGTAGTCCCGGCCCCAGCTGTTCATCACTTTGACTCTGACAATTTGGTTGCCTACCGCTTCGTAGCCAACCACTAGCATCGAGTGACCTTCGTGTTCGCCCCAATTGAAATCAAAAATAACTGGCTGCCCGGCTTCAATAAATCTCATTGTGTTGTTTATAATAGTGTTGAAATCACCGACTTGATATTTCCATGTACCGCCTTGATTCACCATCGCTTCGTCCAATACTGTTTTTGCATTTTCAGGAAGGCTGTAGCCGTCTTTGTTATCAATTGCCAGCACCAGTCCGGGCTGTATCCCAGCTATTTTTTCAAAATCGGTAGTGGTATAAGATTGCCCTTTAAATGTGAAATTTTTTGGTAAAGGCCCGGTTAGATCTAAAATAATTTTGCCCAACTGCTGATTGGCTTCTGTTTCAGCTGCCCGAACTTCGGGTGCATCGTAATTTCCATATTTTTGGGCTAGGCCGCGAATATAATTATTCCATTCTGGAACTTTTGTTTCCAAAATTGAATACACCCGAGTCATATCCCAATTTTCAAATGGAGTCGTCGGCGTCCAAACGTCTTTTGGCACCAAGCCCACCAAACGTGTCAGATGGACCGCTTCATAAGCAAATCCACCGCGTAAGTTATGAATGACCTTAGGGTCGTTGGGTCCGTACCAAACACCCTCACGAATATGCTGCAAAAATTTATGTGCGACTAAAAAAGGCTCTGAAAGCATCATCCCAGCTTGGGAACCGTTCATGTTTTTAACATTTATAAAATTGATTGTTGAAAACAAATAGCACTCTGATGTTTGACACTGATCAGTTAGCTGAGACTCTTTAAGTTCGACGATACGACCCGTCGGTGTGTAACGAACTTCTTTAAAATCACCAATGGCTCGGGGTTCTCGTGACCAAGTATCTCGGGCCACTGAAGAAAGTGATGTGTAGTAACGCAAACACGAAAGACTATTTGCCGATTTGGTTTGAGCCCCAGAATAATCAAGTTGGAGAAAACAAATTAGAAATAAAAAACTGTGCCCGATAGAATTTAAAAATGAATTTATGCGCAAAAGAATCTCCTTAAAACGGTTTCTACTGGCTGATGCTATACTTTGAATTCCATTTGACTTATACTGACTAAATTTTAGGCAAGACTTCTTTCATTATATTGATTTGAGGATTGGGTCAGAAATGATCGCTTTAAAAGTTCTTTATGGTACTCTGAGGATCGGTGGGCGGCGAAAATTGTCGCAGTGACTGAATGTAAAACAACATAAAAGGCTGATTTGTCAAAATTTCTTTATAGAACCTGGTAAGCATCTTGTATAAGTGAAATCTGTCGGTAAGCAATTGAACGTCATTAGGAGCTTTTATGAGTAGAACGTATGCTGTTTTTTTATTATTTTTAATAGTCATTGGACTAAATCAGTCTGAAGCTATTTCCCTTAGATTTAAATCTAAGATATTTTCGAGTGGTCCAGATATATACGCCTGTAATGCGGGCGTGGCGTCTGCGTTTCTAGCAAATTCTGTATGCTACTTCAAAGGGACAAAAAACTTTTGCACCCCAACTTCGTGTAGCAACGCCAAAGAGAATTGCAATACCAATTGCAAATGTATAGACAAAGGTGGACAGGGCGAGGCTTACATTAATAAGCTTCTTCTAAAGTTCCGTGGTTACAACACATCCACGCCGCCAGTTGCCATACCAGACAAAGTCGCAATGGGACCAAAATTTGAGAGTGTATTTTCCTCTATAGATTCATGGGACAAGGAAATTAACGACGTAAATACCAAATTTATGACGGAAGCCTACACAGGCGCCTACTTTATCGATATCTGTTTTCGTGGGACACAGATTCCAGATGGCGGCGGAACTTTTGTTTTTTCAACAGAAGCTTCGGCAATACCTTTTGTAGTCAAAGACGTTGCTGGGTACACAGCTCTTGATAACGATCGAACAGGACTTGATTTTGATCTCTTGGGTCAGATATATACTGAAAAAGCCAATTTAACTGTTGAACGATTTGTAGTGTGCGGACCAACCAAAGCCGCTTCTGACTTTGTTCTGAACGGAACAACTGGCGTGCCGTCTGGACCAGCTTCTGGGTATTCATTTTGGAGTCCCTCGGCAGAAGCATCGCTTCGAGCGTCTTCGCAAACGGTTTCTCATGGTTTAACGATTGATCCTAAGTTTTGCAAAGTTCGTTATATTTTCCGCGAGACAAATTGGAAAGATGCGTCTCCGTCACAACGAGATAATCAAGGAGAAGGCGCTGAAGTTTGTACCTACACAAAAATTAGCGATCCAGTTAATCAGTAATTAATTTAATAAAATGAGTTTTGAGAATGGAAACACCAGCGGGCCTACTAAGAATATTAATAATTTGGATCTTAGTAAGTGGGTGTTTCCGTTCATTTTCATCACTTTCCTGCCAAATAGATGGCGAAAACAGAAAAAATGCGAAATTGTTTTTTTCCAAGAGTGAGCGAATTACCAAGTACAACCTAAATAGCTACGAACTTAAAAGCTGCCAGCAAGACGTGTTACTTACAAAAACTGTCGAATTGCCTTCACCGCAGAATTTTTCTACAGAATCCTGGATGTTCCAGACGGCAACTTCTAAACGTCGCTGCGAAATAGATTCGCAAACCAGTCCCCTTTTAAAAGTGTTCAAGGATACAAGTTCCGAAGCTCAAAAACTAGTGGTAGCCAGTGATGACTGTTTAGGACTGAGCGTTCAAGAAACCCAACAAAAACCGATTTCAATAAGCCTTTCCAAAAATTGTCAGATACTTTCGAAGAAATCGGATTCGAATCTTTTGCTAAAAGGCGAAAATTGCCGCCTTTCGA
>JAYTTH010000449.1:0-3727 GCA_043745515.1 Pseudobdellovibrionaceae bacterium
ATAAATCCAAGTAATCCATTTCGTTGCGTCTGGCAATGGGAAATAGGGACTCACGCGGACCTGAATTCGGTAGGTGCCAGGTTGGTTTATTTCGATCTCTGTGTTGGGCTCGTTAATAGTCTCGAATCGACTGCCATTGCGGTAAACTACGGTTTCAAAAAAATAATTTGGTTTTTGCGGAAGTCCAATTTTAATACGAAGATTTTTATTAAATTTAACTTTTGATCCGATTAAGTAGGTTTTTGATCGGTCTTCCATTAAACAGCGAAAACCCTTGGGGTCGCCAAGCATATCAAAGGACAAATAAAAGTTTCCATTCTTCAGCGCGGCCAAAATCTTTGCTTTGTCACTTTTAACGTTTCCAGTCAGTTCGGATTTCAAGACCACATGATTGGTAAAAATCTCAAATGTTTTTTGGTAAGAAGGAAATTTAATCAAAAAATCTGTTACGGGAAACGCTCGCGCCGACGCTTCCGCGCCGGAAAAGCCAAAAAAATGTCCATATTCTTGCGAACTATCAAAAAGATTTAATTCATCAGTCGGTTCATTGAATAATCGAATGAAGGACAAAGCGGAATTAAACGGATATATAAAAAGGCTCCATAATGGGGACAATTTCGAAATTTCAAATGCGCGGTGGGACAGGCTTTTTAAGTTAATAAGCTCAAAACCATCAAGGCCTTGAGGCAATGGCCCTGTCCAGGAAAATCCAGTTTTAAAAGGATGCGCAAGGATGATTAGAAAGTCTTTACCTTTTTCTTGAGACAATAGATCAGCGAGCTTAACTTGGGCTTCTCCTAAATTCGTACCGATGGTTTGCTTTTGAAAAGGCACTACAATAAAGCGTGAATCTAAATAGCTAATTTTGCTTCCACTCATGATGAGAGTTTCATCAAAATAACCTTCTACTTGGTTTTTTTCTGAAAAGTCATTCAGATCAGTCAGGATCATAAAATCTAGCTTCGAACTTTTTGCAGATTTAATAATCTGATTTATAGGACTCGATCCAATGCTTAAATCCGAATGTACGTTTAAAACCCCTTTATAATCATAGTAACTTATCTCAGGGATTTTTTGCAGAGTCGGATTGATTACCTTCAAATCATTTTGAGAAATGTAAAACCCGTAGCTCAAGTAGGTCATGATAATAAATGTTAGAAACCCAAAAACTCTCACTCGAACTCCAGCCTTTCAATAACATATTCTCGATCTAGCTTTTCTGCAATTTCAGATTTAGGCTTCAAATCTAGCACCCATTGCGGATATTCATTCCTAAACTCTTTAAAAACGTAAATTATTTTCTCTGATAATATTGGCTTGGTTAGGGTATCAAAAAAATCAAATCGACTAGCTCCGTTTAGCTTGAATACAGGAATTTTAGAAAAATACCAAAGCGAGGAAGATATTTGATAGTTTATCCCGTAAAGAGGCTTATACTTTTGAACTACGCTTTTCTGCGAAAGGAAAAAAAATGGTTCAAAAATTTTTCCATGTGGATAAATTCCAGAAAACATCGCTCCAATAAGTGAAATATTAAATAGAAACAAGAAAAGCAAAGTTGAATTCATCCACTTTTTTGGAATCTCGGCGGCGGCTATAAAGGCAAAATAAACAGGAAAGGCCATTAGAGTCCAATTCATTTCCACAGAGGATTTGAAGCTAGTAAAAAAGAAAAATACTAATATTGTTGACGTAAAATAAAAAAATATTTTTAAAGGTTTGAAATTTCTTTTTTTTATAAAATAGTAAAAAAATGGAGGCAATAGCATAAACAATTGTCCGAAAAAATATTCAACTGGCCAATGCCAGTTCCACTGTTTAGCTTCTAGTCCATGCTTTAGTTGAAAGGCGAACGATTGAAAATCGTTGTTAAAATTCCAGATAATAACGGGAAGTGAAAACACCAGGCCAGAAAGAAACGTCCAGCCAATAAACCGCCACCGAATTACATTCCATTTTTTTTCAAAAGTTAGATACACAATAGCGCATAAAAGAAACAAAACAATATGATATTTTGAAAGGAACCCCAGGCCCAAGCTAGTTCCCAATAAAATATAATCTATTCGGTTTTCTCTTTTTGTAACTCTGATAAAGAAAAATAGACAAAGAGGCCAAAATAACATGAGCGGAAGGTCTGGTGTCAAAATCAAAGATCCAAATCCTAAATAGGGTATAAAAAGTATTAATAGAACAAAACGATTCAATGCTGGTTCTGACAGTTCGAGTTCAATAAAAATGCGCCGCCAGACAAGCAAGGACAGATGCAGTAATATCACTGCGGGAAATCGTATCGCCTGGCCGAACGGCTCCAGCCAATGGCCAATCGCAAATAGCCAAGCAATCATTGGAGGGTGATCATAGTAACTTAGTTGAAGATGATGGGACCAAATCCAATAATAGGCTTCATCGGGCAGAAGAGGCAGAAAATACGATATAACTAACTTAACAAAAAGTGATACCCAAAATATGCGAAAGAAATAACTCACTAAAAGGAAACCCTTTTAGGCTTCCCAAGGTCTCCAGGTACGCCAATGTCTTTGCCATTAACGCTGAGATTCACGGCGCCACCATTACTGATATTCAATTTAACACCTGACATTGTTTTAATTGTTTGGATTTGGCTTGGTGACATTTTTATTTTTTCTATTTTGCCCGTAGACTGAGTCATTTCAATTTCGACACTTTCAAACGCCTCAATAACAAGTTCAATATTTTTAGCTTTTTTAGTATCTTCTTTTGGAGGAGTTGGCTTGGGAGCAATTTTGACATCATCAGTATTTGGCTTTTTTGCCACGGCGGGAGGATTTTTTGCTTCCTCGGTTGCAACGGCCGGTACGACGGGTTTACCAGATGCTGGAGCAGAATTTACAATGGTCTGAATTATAGGCGCCTTGTTTGGGGCCGTAACCTGTGGACGAGGCGGTGGATTTATACTATTCGCTGCTGTTCCGGTCGGAATCGCAGGTGGGATTTTTGCGTTGACCTTGCTTAAGTCATTTCCAATAGATGGCGGATTTTTTACGGGCAAAGTTCCTGTTGGTAATTTCAAATCTTGTGGCCCTGGCGCAGGGGGCAGACCCGACGAACTTGCAGATGACTTTATTTCATTTGTTGGAATTGGTGTCGAAGGCTGAGGCACTTGTGGAAGTTCTAACTTGCTAGATTTCAAATTTTCTTCAGCTTTTGCCAAATCGACTTCAGCTTCGCGCTGGTATTTTTCAACGACCTTCCTTACGGCTATTAAGCTTAATAACAATACAAAAACTACTATTCCTATTCCTATATTTTTAAATTCAAATTTTTCTTTTCCAAAATTTTGCCCCGTATGTCGCTTAATTCCCAAATCGTCTTTATTTTCAGGGTCGTCAATATCAAGACTGGCACCCTTGATTTGTGGACCTGAAGTCAAACTAATCTGATGAGGTTTTGTAGTGCCCATTTCATCGGAAAATATTCTTAAAACTTCGTTAGGGTCAATTTTCAAAAACAAGGCATAAGACTGAACAAAACCGCGCAAAAAAGTTTTCGCTGGCAAATTATCGCGATCGCCTTCTTCAATTTGTTTCAAGATTTTAGGATTAATCTTTAAAGACAATCCAATCTCGTGAACAGACAATCCCTTTTCTTCCCGTGCTTTTCTTAAAAATTCCCCAGTCTTTTTCATCCAGATTACCTTTTTATAATATTGAGCATTCCCTTCGATCGGTCCGAATACTTTCCATTAGGA
>JAYTTH010000450.1:0-13999 GCA_043745515.1 Pseudobdellovibrionaceae bacterium
CATGGCCGCTTTTAGCACATTGCTCGGAATTGCTTCAAATGAAAAGCCGCTAACTATGTGTAACTTGGTCGAACCTTAGCCAACCGTATAGGCATATACCGGCATTTCTGACAGACGAAATATTTCGAACAGAATGGTTGATAACGGTTGCGCCCAGATTTTTTGCAATAATTTCGGTTTTATCGGTTGAAAGATTATTGACAACTATAACTTCGGTCGGAAGATTATAGTTGGCAAAAAAATGATTTGCTGCTTTTTTAACGGCTAACAATGTGGCCGGTAAAAATAATTCCTCATTATAGGCCGGAATTACAACCGAAATCCCCTGCGCGCTCATAGTAATTTTAGCCTAAGGCAGGATAGTTAACCTGTCATCACCCAGTTTAATTGGGTAACAACAATAGTGGATTCAATTCTTTAGCCCAGGTGAATCGAATTTAATCCGGTGCCCTGAGTTAGTTCATGCCGGGCCGTAGATAAAAAATTAAGAACTATTTCAAAATATTAATATTCTAAGTGGTTTACAACTAATGTTTTTGATAAAACCCTTGGCAACTTAAAACGCTTTTTTGTTGTTTTCTGCTCCAAGGAGTTTTAACAACCAAATCTGAAAATCGACTTGTCCCGTTTAGGTCTTCGACAAATGCTTTTTCGATGACGTCAGCGACGGTCAAAAGTCGATTACGCTCTTTACGGTGCTCTTCCAAAGTGGGAGCTTCAAATTTTTTACCTATTGCGGCGGAGTCAAATTCTTTTCTGAAAAAGTATATACCATAGCTGTCGATCACTGGAATTCCAAAACGAGGAAAATTCAAGTTGTCGTCTAGTAGACCGGCTCTAGTCATATCGATAGTTGGACGAATTTTTTGTACGTATTTTCCAAACCGCTGAGTAAAAGGTAGATCGGTGTCCTCTGAAAGTGGCAATAGGTCGTTGATGCTAGTTACAGTGGTTGCTTTGCTAAGTGCAGAATGCCCTTTGTAACGGCCATTTTTAATTTTAATATATGAAAGTAAAAATCGAGCCCGGTCTGCGTCCGCCCCGGTCATAAAATGAATTCGCATATTTTTTAGTGCGAGCATTCGCTCGATCAGGGTGTCTGCATGATCTACCATTCGATAGTATTCAGGCCCATTTTTGCCATCATAACGAATTAATTTATCAGGCTCGCAAGTATTCGGATCATAGATTGGATAAAATGTGGTCCAATCAATATCAATAAATAAATCATAGCCTTTATTTTGAGGTCTCTGAATGGCGGCGTTGTAAACAGTCCCAGATGAAAAATTGCTAATTTGACTCAAAGGTAAAGAGGTACCTTGCGCCTGTTGGTCCTGGCCAAAATTTTTCTCTACATAGACAATTCTTTGAACATTTGGCGAAAGATCAATGGCAGTGACAAAATTAAATACGCTTTTAATTCTAAAAAAATTCACCATAGATACCGAATAGCGGTCAATTACGTCATGTTCTGGGGTGTATCTTGAATCATGTTGATCGCGTTCTTTTGCTCGAATCTTAAGACTTTCTATATCAGCAAAAACAAAGGCTAAATTAAAACTGTCTTTGTATTTTGGCGCTAGAGTTTGAATTTTAATTTTTAGATTTTTAAAAAAGTCAGTTTCACGAAAGCTGGATTCAAATACCACATTTAATCCGCGGTCCATTGCCTCCCAAAGAAGAAGTTCGGCGATATAACCAGATTCTTTTTGAGTTTCATAGACAGCATTGATTCGATCGATTTGGTTTATCTTTGAAAACTCAGGCAGGAGTTTTCGAATGGCATCTATGTCAATGTGGACGGTTGACCCATCATTTTTCAATAGTCGTTTTGCAAGCATTGATTTTCCGGCAGCCATTGGACCCGCCAACACCGTGATTTCTGGCTTTCCACCGGAGGCAGTCAAGCCACTCAAAAATTTTTCAACCAGAGCCAAGTGAAATTGGGTTCGATCTTCAGAGTAGTATCCATGATGGGCACGATCAAACCTTTCGAGCGTCTCATTTTGAGAAATGGCAACAGGACTAAAACTTAAAACAGACAGAAAGAGAATAGGCTTTAAAAATTTCACAATACCTCTATTGTTCACAATGCGATTCCTAAGCCACAATGGGAACTTAGGAAGCTATTGGGCATGGTACCCCACCTATGGATATATTTTTAAATTCAATTGTCAGTTCACCGTTTGACAGCTGTCAATTTCTAATGCGAAATCTAACGTTAGGACCGTTTGGGAAAAACAATGTCTAAATGCCTTTTTTTATTATTTTTAATTCTAAACATAGGAATCTCAATGAGTGATACGCTCGATAATTACCCTGATATCGCATCGATCGAAAAAGCTATAAAAAATGGCGAGATTGGTGAAAATTTGGCGAAACGGGCTCAAAAAACCGGAGAGTTATATATTAGAGAAATTAAGGCCCCTGGAATTGATTATCGTTTGTATACGTTTGACGACTATACAGGCGGCTACACTATTATTGTAGACAAAAACAAACTCGTACTTTTGTGCAAAGGTTTTGGCGGTGGTTATGCCAAGAACTTGAAGATAAGTAATAAGTCTGGGCACAAAATGCTCTATTTCGATTTTGAAATTGGAAGTGGCATAACACAGAAAAGGCACGGCAAATACAATTTGGGCAGCGGGCGATCCCTAGTGACTGACAACAATTAATTTTTTTTTATTGCACTGCCCATGTAAGAAAGCAAAAGGCTCTTTGTTAATTCAAATCGAAGCGATTGGGGAACAATCCCAGAGAAAATGTTAGAAATCGGAATTGAAGAAAAAACAGGTTTGATGCCCGTCATGTGATCCACAAAGAGATCTGATTTTTCGCAGTAGGCCTTTAGTTCCGAGGGTTTTATAAAAAGCCGAATTATATGCATATTTTTTGGCGTGTTTTTCACCAACCATTCAACAAGCTTGATGATTACGAAATGAGCAAGTGGATTTCGGTTAAATGTATGAAATATAAAAATCCCACCCGGCTTAATAACCCGTGAAAATTCCTTAATTGCTAGTTCGGGATTTTCCACATGTTCTAAAAAGTCCATTGCCGTGACGACGTCGAACTGGGCATCCGGAAAAGGCAATTTGTAAGCATCAGCGACCTGGTAGGAAACCGATTTGGATTTATCAAACCGCTTAGCTACATTCAAACTTTCTTCTGACAGATCAACGCCTGTGACTTTGAATCCGTGACTTCCCAATTCGTTACTTAGAAATCCAGCACCACAGCCAACATCAAGCACTTCTGTATTAGGGCCTAACAAATTTCTTTGTTTCATCTTTGCTAAGATCCACGGCACTTTAGTTTTAGATTCGGCTCGTAGCAAGGCTACCGGATCATCAAATGCTGTGTACCACCTGTCCCCGTATAAATTATAGATTTCATTGTTAACTTTTTGCAAAAAATCTCCAATACAAAAACTGGTAAATAGCAAAACAGAAAATGACAACTGGCTGAATTAAAAGAAAAATGGGATTTAAATTGTTCATCCAAATAAAACCAGCAGCCAGAAAAGTTATAGGATGCAGTAGAAAAAGGACTGCGTGTAGCCAGTTTTCTTTTGCTTCGCAATACTGAGTGTGAATAAATTCATCTTTGGTAACGAACAAACACGAAATCACACAAAGGCCAACAAAGACATTCAAGTGCTCGCTTGTCGCAGGGGCTAGGTGAATATAAAGATAGCATACAAATACAGTCAAGGTATCAAGTGGGTGGCCGATCCGCTCCCATGCAGGGAGACCTCGTTTACGATGAAAATAGAACTCGTCGAAAAACAGGGCCACACCTTGAAGAAAAAAAGGCATAAAATAAAGCGTCATTAGCAGACCTCAAAGACAGCGCCAAAAAGAGTTAGGCCGGGACCAAAAGCATAACTGACTACGAGAGTTCCCTTCGGATAGTCATTTTTAAAGACTTCGTTCCAAACGTGAGGAAGAGTGGCCGACGACATATTGCCTCGTTTTAATAGAACTTTTCTGCTTTCTTGCACCTGGTTGGAAGCCAGTTTCATAGTCTCTTGGACGGCATCTATGATGCGGGGGCCGCCCGGATGAATGGCAAAAATGGCCTTCATCGCAGAATCATAAGTGATACCAGCTTTTAAAAAAAGATCTTTCGAAAACTGATCAAGCTGGGCTTTTATTTTAGGCGGTACATCCCGAGACAAGCTCATATTCATACCCCAGGGACCTGGCAGCCAGGTCATATCTTTTTCCGAGTCAGGAATGATTTTTTCAGAAATTCCCAAGATTTTAAAATTGGGACCAGTCTCATTTCGATTTCTGGAAACTGTGTACTTGGCGTGGCCATCTGCGAAAAGAGTTTGAACTACCATTTGCTCCGGTGTTTGAGCCGACGTTTCCATGTGGAGGCCACACATTTCATTGTGTACAATATCTACTGAATTTATTTCTGCAGCCAATGCTTTTGCTAACCTGACGGCCGGTATCGACGCGTAGCAACCCATATGGTAAGCGTGAGTAATTGCCGTCGATGCCCCCCAATTTCTATGGGCTATTGTTTTTTGAGCCGCGCTAGGTGATTCATAACCTGTGCAGGTAACATGGATCAAATGGTCTGGACGTTGTTTAGGGGCCGATAGATCATAAAGTTTCTCAAACACTTCTGTGGCTCTCTTTGTAAAAAAGCGAGCTCGTTCGGCGATATCGACTCCAAACGGAGTCTGTTCGGAAATGGGATAGATTTCTGAGCCGTGCGAAAAATCTGAATAAACATCGCTGCATTCAAAAAAACGCTGGGCAATCTGTGCTTCTTTAACCCCATACCTAAAAAAAAGCTTTTCAATTAAATCAGCCGACATTTGCTGTTCGCCTGGCTTATACGATTCTGCTTTTTGATGAGCTTTCGCAATCCATCCAGATAGATCAGATTGCTTGAAACAGTTTTTTGGTTTGATAATTTGTAATTCATTTAAAAAATACGAGCTCATATAACCTTTTCGAAGTTATATTTCAATACTCCTATTTCTTTTCATCTTGTCCTGACGTAAAAAATTCCATAGGTATTCGAAGTGTAACTTCTCTTTTTGATCCAGTTTCTTTTTTTACGAGTTCGGTATCTTTTTTGGTAAGATCTTTCAGGGCAATTTTTCTTTCACCCGATTTAGTTTTCAAAAATACAATACTATTTTCAACTCGTAAAATAGATCCCTGAATCTTAATAAACGTTCCGGCCCAAGAAATATAGTAAGAAAAAATTATGCCAAGAAGTATATGTATTTTAAACAAATTCATTTGGTGGCCTTTGGCAATGCTTTGTCGTCAACGACTGGAGCAGCGCTTAGAGTAGGCCAAATGACTCCCACCAAAGAAGCAATTGTACCTTTTTCAAAGGGGGTAGAGCACTTGTTTTGCTTTTTAACAAAGCTAAAGGGGGAATTCATGTCTTTTAAAATATCGATAAGGGAATAGAAATTTTTAGCGCCGTGAGTTTCATCAATTTTAGTGATCACGTTGTACCCTTTTTCAACGGCACGTGGTTCAAGACCAGGCAGCCATTTATCAAAATCCGACACGGTTGTTTTGTTGGATTCAATAAGCTTCAAAAACTGTTGTGTGTAGTCCCTTGCCGCGCGGACTTCATCGACGTATTTAGCTTGGTCCTCAATCGTTCCAGTCAGTTTACCTTGCTGCAATTTGGTCAAAGTATCGTAATAAAATTGAACGCTTTGAGTTACGGCCGCGGCTACGACAGATTTCATTTGTTGTCCACAGGTCATCGGAGCTTGTCGGTAGAAATAATATGCTTTGTCCCAAAGTCGTTGTTGGTTTACTTCACAGTCCTTTTCAATTCCTGCTAGAGTTTTAGCCTTGGCTCTGTCTTCCTCGAGATCGATCGTAAAATTTAATTGATCTTTAAGTTTCACATTATTTTTTTGATAGTAGTCTGAAACACATTTAGTCTGTGAATCGGTCAATTTAATGACTGGAAGTGGATGAACCAACCTGCATTCGGCCGCGGCCATTGAAATGATCATGAATCCGTCATCATCGGCTACATATTTTTCTTGTTTACCGTCTGATAATTTTACTAGAACTGGGGTATCGGGAAGTTTCGCAAATCCCATTAGTTTGAAATCGCAGGCCAAAAGATTCGCAGAATGACTTATCAAACAAGCTAGAAAAACAATAATTTTCATCACGACTCCACTCTTTCTATCTTATAGTGAATCTAATTTCCAGAACAGTCGCCAGATCCATATCTAGACCAACTACTGCGTCCTGGTGCGTGGTAAATTTCATCTAGACTTTTGAATAGACAACCAAGGTAATATGGAATTTAATTTGGAAAAGTTAATTGGGAGGATTTATGAAATTATTTTTGGCATTTGCTGTGGTCTTGATATCAATTTCGTCTTTTGCAGAAACCGCATCTTCGGCTCGTCAGATCGTGATCAACGTCGATAGGCAAGATTTTAAACCTATTCAGGATGTAAGCTGGCGTGTAATGGTGGGAAATTCAAATTTAACACTTGGCAGTGGGCCTATCAGCAGTTCTGGAAGTGGACTTGGCGTTGGAATCGAAAAAATGCTAACGGATCGATGGTCTTTGGGCGGTTATTATTCAAATGTTCGCGCTTTGACTTCAGATTCTTCAGGACAAATATTTTCCCCAGAGGCTAATCAGTATGTAAAAAGAACTTCAGAATATCGTGAAAATATCGGAGCATTTTCAGCTTATGGAAAATATTCATTCGTAAACTATCCAATTAATAAATGGAATTTAGTTCAAGTTAGTATTCTCGGCGGAATGATGGTCGTTGAGCACAGCACAGACGTTACTGATGGTATTTATGGTGCGGCTGTTTCTTACAATTATGACAACATTATCGGTTTTGAATTGAACTCAAAAGTCGATTTAAGGGCCGAATCTTTCACAAGCGCTAACTTGATTGGATATTTCTAAGCACTTGAATAACTCGTACGGCGATTTTTTAAAACTTTTTGGGTGGGATGATTTTTATTCCATTCCTATGGCGAAAGAAAGTGCGCTCGACTGGCGGCCTGCTCGGGTAATTTCAGAAGAGCGAAATGTGTATCAAGTACAATACGGCTTGGATGAAATTATCTGGGCCAGTATCAGTGGAAAAATGCAATTTAGTTCTAAAGTCAGAGCAGACTACCCAGCCGTTGGCGATTGGGTAATGATCGAGCTCAAGCCTGGAGCTGAAAAGGCCATGATACAATTGATTGGGCCCAGGAAAACAACGATCTATCGTAAACAGATTGGATCCCTAAGCGATGCGCAAATTTTGTCTACCAATGTGGATTATGTTTTTATTACGACATCAGTGAACGAAGATTTAAATCACAGACGATTAGAAAGATATCTTTCCATAGCGTGGGACTCAGGTTCAAAGCCAATTATATTATTAACTAAATCCGATTTAATCCCAGATGAAATTGCCGCAGTCCAATTGGAAATTCAAAAAGGATTTCCCGATGTCCCGGTCCACACTATGTCCAAGCATTCTCTGGACAAAGCTGATTTTTTTTCTAGCTATTTGAAAACCGGCAAAACAGTTGTCTTTGTTGGTTCGTCCGGAGTGGGCAAATCCACCTTAGTAAACTATCTGATTGGGAATGAAAAAATTAAAACACAAGAGGTACGCGAAAAAGACGGCAAGGGCCGACACACCACAACTTCTCGAAATCTGTACGTCAGTCGATTTGGCGGTTTATTGATCGACACACCGGGAATGCGCGAACTGGCACTCACTGATCACAAAGAAGGTCTAGAAGTTCAATTTGAAGACATTGTCAGAATATTTGTGAACTGCAAATTTAGCGATTGCCAACATCAGGCAGAACCGGGCTGTGCGATAAAAGCAGCTCTGAAAAGTGAAACTTTATCCCAGGCGCGTTGGGACAGCTATAAGAAACTCGAAGCGGAAATGCTTCAAGGTAAGAAAAAGCAAGACAAAGGAATGGACGCCGAAGATCGCAAGAAGCGAAAAAAAGTAACAGTCGATGCCCGAGACCGCGGACGTATTAAAAAATAAATCAAGTCATTGGAAAAATCTAAAAATCTAGTTTATTCTTATAATTACAAGTGAATGTATTGGTAGTTAAATTTAAATGTTGAGGAAAAAATAATGTTCCAAAATAATATTTTAATATTGGTCTCTTTATTTTTTGGGTCAATCAATTCCTTTTCACAACCCTGTGATGAAACCGTTGGGGTAATTAAATCTGGAGAAAAGTCGATCGTGATCGAGTTAAAAACTGAAGGTCAACCAAGCCGTTATATTACAGAAGACGATGGAATCTTGGCACTGTCATTCGTAGCGGCCTATTGCCATAGTTCTATTCCTCGCACAAAAGTAGAACTCGACGAATCTCAAACCAAGTGCGCCCAAACCGAGCAAGACAATGAAAAGGTGGCTTCCACGGACCGAGTGCAGTTTAATTACGATGATACTGATTTTGAAAGGCGAGAAAAATCGATACGCATTTTGCAACAGAAATGCTCGATTGACGCCAAAAAGCTTTGGTCAGAGGCGCATGAAAAGTCAAACGATAGGCCCTTAGATTGTGTTGAAAAAGTGAGAGGCATTGTTAAAAAAGCATTGGCTCGACACTCGGAATTTATAAACGAGCAAACTCCGCAGACAAAAGTTAAGGGTCAAGCTGTGAAAGATGAAGTGCAAGCCGTATTGGCCTCGCAAAAAGCCGAGCATGCTTATTTTCAAGAATTGGCCGATATGTTTTCAGAAACGCCGGTTAAAACAATTAAATTCAAAAAATGGATCGAGCGAATGGAACCATTTATCACAGATCACAGCTATTCGGTAATAGACATGTCTAAAGATAAAATCGATTTAAGTAACCAAGAGGACCTAACTTCAATTCTATTTATGGCCCGCGCAAGACTCCCTTTTCTATATATGACAATGTGTGGTGGCACGATGTCTGCGGATTTAATAGACTCGCTAAGCGCAGCGATTTGGCAACAGGGGGCGAATAGAAAAGTAGTCACCAAGCGTGACCTCAAAAATGAAAAAAGGACTCTCGGTTCCCCCGCCGTAAAATAACAAATTAGGAGAGGTCGAATGAAAAATTCGTCACAATTTTATACACCTGCCCTGCGTTTTCTGCACTCTGCTAACTTCAAATCTAATGAATTGATTCTAGCTATCACTTGAAAGTTGCATTTCCTAGACTATATGAAAAAAATAATTCTTTTATCCGTTTTATTGTTTGTGCCGTTTGTAGGATTCACTAAATCAGAGTCGTCAGGCAGTTCGAGTTTAGAAACGGAATATAAACCAAAATTTCAGTATGGAAGTAACTTTTTAGGCATGGAGCTAGCTGGTCGTGGAATTGCCTATTCTTTAAATTATGATCGAGCTTTAAATAGCAAATTTTCAATCGGTGGAGGACTTACCTATTATCAGGCGAACCTTTTAGGTATTCGTGTGGATCTCGGTTTAGTTCCTTTGTATGGTAATTACTATTTTACAGGCGGGCAAACTCATAGAGCTTTTCTAACTGCCGGCGCCACTATTTTATATGTTAAAGCGGAATGGCCTCTAGATAGTTTTACATCTACCAATGATCTAATTGGCTCGTATGCGCAGGCAGAAGGCACCGGTATTTTTCCAAACGCTGGTATAGGATATGAGTTTAGATCAAAATCAGGATTCACTGTCCGCGCGAGTGCGTATGCTCAGTACTTCTATGAACTCAAGCCGTGGGGCGGAGTCACTGCAGGAATTAATTTTTAATTAGGCGGCCAAGTCGAATGGGTATTTTGAAAGCATTTTTATCGTTAGCACTCTTCGCAGTCGGTTTGCAGGCTAACCCTATTTGTGCCGCATTTTATATTAACCAATCCAAATATAGAATTGGAATCAACCGAGAGCAAAATTTTTCTCGACTTAAAGACACTCAATATGACGTACTAATCATTGGCGGCGGAAGTGCTGGATTAGGTTCCGCCTTGGATGCGACCACTCGAGGATTAAATACTGTATTAGTTGAAGCCGATGATTTTGCGTCTGAGACATCCAGCAAGTCGACAAAATTACTACACGGCGGTGTTCGCTATTTGGAGCAGCTCTGGAACAAATTGCTGACTCAGCAAAAATGGGACAAGACCTTATTTAATTTGATTCGTGATGCCCTTAAAGAGCGAAAAACAGTGATCGAGAATGCTCCGAATTTGGCAAAGCCTCTGCCTCTGTTGACTCCAATTTATAGCTGGCCGCAGATTCCCTATTATTGGGCTGGTTTAAAAGTCTATGATTTATTTGCTGGAAAGAAAGGAAAACTTCCGGGCAGCTATTTATTAAGTGCAAAGAAAATAAAAGAACTCTACCCACAAGTTAATTCAAAAGGTCTTAAGGGCGGCGTCGTTTACTATGACGGGCAATTTAATGATGCTCGTTTGGCACTCAGTCTAGCTCAAACCTCTGCGAGCCATGGGGCCAATTTATTGAATCACACTAAAGTTATTGAATTTATAAAAGAGGGCGATCGAATTGTTGGAGTCAAAGCGCTAGATACATTGACCGGTGACGTGCACTCTATAAAAGCCAAAATTGTGCTCAATGCAACGGGGCCATTTGCAGATAGAATTCGTAAGCTGGATGATCCTGAGGCCAAAGAAATGATTTCGGGGGCTAGCGGCACCCATTTAGTATTAGATAAACAAGTGTCATTGCCTGACACGGGAATTTTAATTCCAAAGACATCAGATGGACGAGTTCTATTTGTTTTACCTTGGGAGGGAAAGACACTCATCGGTACAACAGACAGTAAATCAGATGTTGTCGAAAAACCTAAAACGACTGAAGAGGATATTAACTATCTGATAAAAGAAGTCTCGCAGTATTTAAGTGAGCCCATTTCTAGATCAGATGTTCGATCTTTCTGGACGGGTATTCGTCCACTCGTATCTGATCCTAGTGCCAGTGACACGGCTCAATTGGCCCGTGACCATGTTATAAACCTCAATCCAACGTCTGGACTGATTACATTGACCGGCGGTAAATGGACAACCTATCGCGTGATGGGCGAACATGCGATTGATGAAGTCGTCAGGCAATTGGGGCAAAATCCAAAAACAAAAAAATCTATTACAGAGTCACTTAAGCTGGACGGATCGTCCGGTTGGCAAGCAGACGGCTCTGTTAATCTAGCCATGAAATACAAATTGCCCGATGATGTCGCTGTCTATTTGAATCATATTTATGGATCTCATGCGAGGTTTTTGCTCGATTCCTATCCCAAACAACATTTAAAAATTTCAGAAAAACTTCCTTTTATCTGGGCGGAAGTATTTTATTCCATACACTATGAATCAGCACGCTCTATTACTGATGTGTTAGGTCGCCGAGTGCGAATGGCAACAATAGATAAAAATGAAACTCAATTGGCTTTGGCAAATGTAGGAAAAATCATGGCCGAAGAATTGGGTTGGTCTCAAGCAAAACTTATTCATGAAATTGAAAAGGCTGCCGTAGAATTTCAACTGCCAAAATAAATCAAATCCTAGGAAAGCTTTATGGCATAAGGGATTTGTCTAGAGTTCCCTAGAGATTGGTTTGTTTTGAAACAATGTCGTCTAGTCCTAAAACACATGTCATAGTTGTCCCCAGAATACCGCATTGTAGATAGGTTACAGCTGGATTTTCAATTGCACTGCTTTAGAGTCAACGGGGTGTGAGTGCGCTATTTGTTAAGGCTTTCCGTTCTATTCGGAATTCTAATATCAATGTTTCAAAATTG
This sequence comes from Pseudobdellovibrionaceae bacterium, assembly GCA_043745515.1. Classification (GTDB taxonomy): domain Bacteria; phylum Bdellovibrionota; class Bdellovibrionia; order Bdellovibrionales; family Bdellovibrionaceae; genus UBA2316. Next base: position 11,769 of record JAYTTH010000450.1, read on the forward strand.
CACTCAGGATGAAGGGGATCGCCCGCAAGACTATGTGGTCAAAACACCTAGCCAACCAACTTTAATAGTCGATGCTGGGGTGACTGATAGTTCCGCTAGCAATGGCACTACGGTAGTCACCGGCCAGGCAAGTGTGGCCCCTGGCAGCACTGGTTCAATAGACGAACAATCCTGTTTTTCAGATTACTATAGTGTTTTTGCTTTAGAAAATTCGAGCGCAAATTTAATGAATGAAAAGCCAGTTTTAGGTATAAAGCTTGGGACGGTGTCTTTGGGAACCCACGGTTTTCTGAACTCGCCGATTTATTCTGGCTGGAGTGTCGAGGGTATAATTCAAACTAATTCTGATGGATCTACTGTTAACTCGATTCGATTTTTAAAAGGAAATCCCAGTAGCTCGAACGTTTTGCTTTGTTATCTAATGCGTGCAAGCGATGAGGCCACTTTAAATGCAGGCTTGGCAAATTCCGTTTTTAAAGATATTGGCGCAGATCCAAATTTAAATACTTTTGTTGGATTTCTTCGGTATCAGGAACAATTTATAGGCTGCCGGGTGGCCTTGGGTTATGGTGAAACTATTTTTAGCGGTGACGGTGACCTCCTGCTGCATTCAAAAATGGGTCAAGGCTTTTTAATCAAACGCGGTTGCTATGAATCCTACAAAGTTACCAATTAATTTCTGAGCGACCTATTTTTTTCAAATACGCGTTGGTTTTGGAAAACGGTTTACTGCCAAAAAATCCACGATAGGATGACAACGGTGATGGATGAGGTGATTCAATCACTAAATGTTTAGCGCGATCAATGATAGCACCTTTTTTCTGGGCATAGCTGCCCCATAAAATAAAAACCAAACCCGTTTTTTCGTGATTCAGCAGTTGGATCACACGATCTGTAAATTGTTCCCAGCCGCGACCTTGATGCGAAGCTGCCCTTCCCATTTCAACAGTCAGAACACTATTGAGTAACAATACCCCCTGGTCTGCCCAGGAGCTTAAGTCTTGGGCTACTGATGGTGGGCGTCCCAAATCGCTTTGAATTTCTTTAAAGATATTTACCAAAGAAGGCGGGGGCTTTGTACCTGCTTGAACAGAAAAGCTTAGTCCGTGGGCTTGGCCTTCGCCATGATAGGGATCCTGACCTAAAACAACGACAGACGTTTTATCAAAATGAGTACGATTGAACGCTTCGAAATAGTGAGGGCCTTTTGGAAAAATAATTTTTTTATTTTTTAGTTCTGTATTTATAAAAGATTTCAATTCTTTCATATAAGTAGACGAAAACTCAGATTCTAAATGGGCTAACCACGAAGAATGTAATTTAATAGCTGCAGTTAGTTCCATTTTTTGATCGGCAGTGGCAGTAATCATAGAAATCCTTTTACTTTAACCGCTCGTTTTCTCGAGAAAGCCTAACTTCTAATTCCTATTTTAATTTCGAGCAACTATTTTCCCAATCTAAGGTCCTAGGCATTAAAGTCCTAAAAAAAGATAAAAGTTTTTAATTGCTCCATTTTGAAACGGTCACATCGAATATAAACTTAATGTAAATTAATAGTCCAGCTTGTTATCAAAACCTGCAAACCCGTGTTATTCTAGAGGAAGGAGGAGGTCACATGGCAAAGAAAAAAGTCAAAGATCCGCTCTCCCTTTTCAAGAAGAGAAGAAAACGTAACCCTCGTACAGGGGCCGAAAGAACAGAGCAACTGATTCAAAATGATCCAGATTTGAAGTCTTTTGTTTACCAGCAGATTGCCGAATTTCAACCCTACGTGACTCCAAGCACGATTGCGGCAGTTATCGCTAAAGACCCTCAGAAGCTCGCTATGGAGTTTGAATTAAAGGGGCAAGGCCGTTCAGCCTCCCAACTGGCTTTGTTGCATAGAGTGTCTATAAGATTGAAAGATGGAGATTCGACAATTCAGCAAGAAGCCCATCATGAAAATATTTATGAGGCGATTCGCATGGCCAAAGAAAAGCTTTTAATTCGACTTGATGAAATTCAAGACACTGTAATTAGCAAAAAAGATCGCATTGACGAAATCAATCAAGCTTTGCAGAATCAGTTTAAACATTAATTGAGGAATCCTATCAAAATATCCCTAGAGCGCATCCTAAATGGTCTGCTATTAGTGGTGCTTGTAATTACCCTATTTAAAAAAGCCCCTGGATGGTATGAACTCTATAATCAACAGGGGCAAACAGTGCCAGGCGGTCAGGCCGTCTTGCTTT
>JAYTTH010000451.1:0-13996 GCA_043745515.1 Pseudobdellovibrionaceae bacterium
ATGGCTGCTTTTAGCACATTGCTCGGGATTGCTTCAAATGAAAAACCGCTAACTATGCGTAACTTGGTCGAACCTTAGTCAACCGTATAGGCATATGAATCAAAATAAAAATGGATTTAGTTTGATTGAACTGCTTATTGTTGTGGCGATAATTGGAATACTTAGCATAATAGCAATTCCTCAATACGGTTATTATAAAAAAAAAGCCAGACAAGCCGAAGCTAAAAATGGATTGGCTGGTATCTATTCGGCAGAAAATGCTTTTTATCTTGAATATTCCACTTACACTTGTATTTTGAATGTAATAGGCTATTCGCCTTTGGGCATGGCTTTTTACAATATTGGTTTTGATCCGATTTCTTGCGTTGTTCTGCCAGTAAATGTTGTTATGCCAGCGGTCCAGGCTAAATTTTCCACTTGGTCTATTTGCAGCGGGCCTTTTGGTGGCGGAACCGATGCGAAATGCACGATGATTGCTCAGGTACCTCAATTGGCGCTTCAAGGAGCCTTTGCACTTCAAACTGGTTTTACGGCTATTGCTTTAGGATTTGACAGGGCTCTGATGTATGGTACTCATTCAACCAAAAAGTCCATTTTAAATAATTTAATTCCTTCATTGGTTAACGAAGAAGCCCAGGCTGGCGGCGGAATCCCACCCACGCGTGCTGATTTCTATAGTATCGACAATGCGAAGTTAATGAAATACCATCCCGTTGCGCCAGGAACTGTTCTTCCACAATAACAAATAATTTTATAATTTTACATTCTTGCATTCAGGTCCCACAAAAGCCTGGGGATGAACGACGCATTGGCGTTGCACGCCCAAGCCTTTTAAGGCAGCACAGTCTAATCGCACATGCCAGTGGTTCCCGTGAGAATCGTCTTCGACAATCATTTTTGTTAGAATTCGTGCAGCAGGTGATTTAATATCTGTCTTTGAAGTTAGGTCTCCGGCCTTTAGGGCCTGTTTGCACATTTCATTTTTGATATTTCGATTTACATAAATTACTTCAATCGAAGAGACTTCATGCACCGCTTTCATCAATTGCCACTGTTCGGTGGCGGCAAAATCAGAATGGGTGTAGCCGCCTTTGTTCGGAATATCCATTCTATTAAAAATCATTTTTGGATTTCGAGTCAGATAGGCAATGTCCACATCCATCCCCGTTTTGTGACTTGCGTGCGTCCCAATAGGCCCACCATTGATTGCTGATGAATCTCCAATATAAAGATTAAACCCTTTAAAGTTTTGCATTAGCCATTCGCCAAGATCCACAAACATTTCAATCATGTCATAAGTACCGTAATGTCGTTTTTTAGTTGGATATAAAACTTCGAAGCCCGCAGTTGGACCCAGCTTTTGAGCGGCTTCTAAAATACTATTCGAGCGAGTTAGATACAGTACTTTCTTTGTAGCCGCTATATATTTACCAGTGTCTGGCATTCCCCAAGCCTGATCTATCGGACGAGTGCCATCATCGATAACCGGCGAAGGAGTTTTTGGCGGCACCACTGCTGGCACTTTTGGTGGCACGGCGGGCGGTGTAGGTGCTGGCGTCGGCACTTTTGGTGGCACAGCGGGCGGTGTAGGTGTTGGCGTCGGCACTTTCGGTGGCACAACGGGCGGTGTAGGTGTTGGCGTCGGCACTTTCGGCGGCACAGCGGGCGGTGTAGGTATTGGCGTCGGTGTCGCCGGATTAGGCTTAATATCATCGTTAAGGGCAGGAGGTGGCGGTAACGCCGGATCTTTTTCTGGAATTTTTTCTTCACCGTTTAATTTTGGTACCAGTTTGCTTTTTTTCTTATTTTTCTTAATAGTTTTTTTCTGCTCTTCAACGTCTCGACTGACTTCAGGGTACAATGTCGCGACATCATCAATTGTTGGCTCGATAAAATAGTATGGCAATTCTTCAAGTGAGGTGACATCGGCTACGCCATCACGGATACCTTTTTTCTGACTACGTTCGTAATCAGACAGATTCTCGTCTGGAATATTTTCAAAAATGCTATCAGGAACAACAGTGGCTGGTGGTGCTTCGGTGCGTTTTATTTCATCGTAAAGAATTGATTTTGATATCAACTGATCGGTGTAAAATGTGTCTAGATGACGATAATAAAAATCGATTGTTAGCTTCTTACAAAAATCCAAACCGTCAACGCCGGCACCTCCCTGTTCACTGGAAGCAGGGCTTGAACAAACCGCTTTGGCTCGGAATAGATTTTTCAAAGGGGACTGTTGGTCGTTTAAATTTAAATCAACAATATTCGAATCTCCTTCGGGCTTGTAAGGACCAGAAAGCGCAAAGCTCATAGGTTTTCCATCATCGAAAACAACCTCCCCAGCTACTTCAAGGACATTTCTGACTGAATCAAATCGACGTGAAATATTACTTAATTTCAATTTGCCCCGGATAAGCTTAAACGTTTTAGTAGAGCCTTCCGAACCCATTGGTCTGGAATCTAAAACTTGATCTTTGGAAAGACCGGGAACCTCTTTGATACGAAAAAAATCACCAACGTCGTCGTATTTGTTGGGAATATCTTGCATCCAAGTCTCAGAAACGGCGTCGACAATTAGCTTTTTTTCTTCAGATTTTTCTTTATCTTTTGTATCGTTAATTTCAGTGGGTTTAGCGGGCGGTTCAGGTGCGGCGGCTGTAGTGACGTCAACGGTTTTAAAGTTGCGCCCACAACCATTAAGACACACTGTCAAATAAGTTAAATTTATAAAGAATATAAGGTACCTAACTAGTCTCATTCCCTACTCCGTCAACGCTCTTAGAAATTAGACTGCAGATATTGTACCTTGGGTTTTCATACTATCAGGGCTATACGCATTGCCATGCTAGATTTGCAAATTTTCTAACAAAATTCAGACAAATAAAGTAATAGTGACTAGCCAAAATTGTCACTTTTAGACTCCCGCATTGTTAAAATGAAAAATAGCGTGTCTTGCGCTGGTCCCATTGTTGTTACTCATGCGGCTGCTGGAGTTGACGTGAGTAGAGTTAAATTATCTTTCTTAAAAATCGCTTTTTTATGCCTAATTTGGATTCAATCTACGGTCCAAGCAATCGATTTGACGCCGGAATCACGACTTAGAAAACTAAGTTACCAAGTGCGCGGCTTGCCACCTTCTGAAAACGACTTTGACGAGCTAAGTAAAGTAAAAAGCAGCCCTTCTGATACGACATTTTTTTTCAAAAGGAAACTAGAAGCTTATTTCAAATCCCCTTGGGCAGCAGCCAAACTATCAGAGAAAATTTTTGATGACTGGCGCCTTGAAAATGATTCCGGCTATTTGAAAAATAGCGTCCTTAAAAATGAAAGAAATGAATTTGAACTGTCCTACCCAATTATGCAAGTCACCGAAAAATCCCTTATCAAGCACATACAAGCCGGTCTTTCCAAAGGGCAGACGTGGGATCAGATCTTAGTGCAAGGGTCCTTTCGAAGGGCCTTGGACGTCGGAATTTTACTCCAGACAATGACCTATTATTACGTAAACTACGGTTTCAAAACAAAAATTGCGAATTTTAAAACAGAAGCCACGGCCAAAGGATACAAGTTGGATTCTATAGCGAATATTCAAGCCGCCATTGATGACTATGAGAAAAATCAAACGCCCCAAGGCACGACGCTCCCTACTACGACAACTGCTGCCACTGCCGGCGCAACTGCAGCTCCAATACCTGCCGCTTCTAGCCCCTACTTAAGAAATTCGAAAATAGATCCGCCCCTAACAATACTAGTTATCCAAGGCGCTTTGGATGTAAATTCACCAAAACTAGACGAACTTGCCGATTATTTAGGGCAGCTTTCAAAAAATTTAGATAATTACCGTGATGACGTGTTGTCAATTTCACCAGCTGCAACGTCAGACCAGCTGCCTCAATTGATTTTTAATTTAACAGATATTTCTGTAAGATATAAAAAAACAATTTATAGTAAGGCCGCTGCTTTTTTTAGAATCTACTTGTGCGATGATATGTCGCCAGTGATTTTGCCGGGCAAAAATTCAAAAAGCATTGAAACATTCAAATTAATTCATTCTGAAGCGCCGCCCACTGCCACCAATATGAGTGTTATCCCAGTCCTTTCTACCGTCCCCGCTCCGCCTGCCGTCGCTATTAAAGCCGAGCATGTAAAACCTGAATGCTCTGGATGTCACAATAAGCTGAATCCCATGGAATCCGTTTTTAATAAAAAATTTGCGCCTCTAGATTCTGTTACAACGAAGCCAAATCCTTTCGAATTTGTTTACGAAGACTACACCGGTAAAGATATCCGCCTGACAATTGGATCGATAGATGGATTGCCCGACCTTCTTATAAAACAACCTCAATACGTGCGCTGCCAAAGTGAAAAATTTTGGAACTGGTTTGTTGGAAGTGACGTTCCTTTGAATCCGAAACAAAGAACAGAATTAGAATCCGTCTATGTTGTCAGCAAATCTCAGCCTTTGGAAATTATCAAATATTTGACCTCGTTACCTTTGTTTTCTTCGGATTCGTTTGCCAGTGAACCTAAGCAATTTAATAATATCAGGCCGATTTTACAAAAGTGTCATAGCTGCCATAAAGCAGACCCAACTATTCCGTCGCTTTTGAATATTCCATTCAACGCAGACAAAAAAACAATGCCAGAAAAAATGGCCGATCACATAGAAATTATTGATAAAATAGTTAAACTCGCCAATCTATTAAATGATCAAAACAAAGTCAGAATGCCACCTAAAAATGCGGGTTGGAAATTGACAGAAAACGAAAAAACAGTTTTGCTAAAATGGCTATCCGATGGTGCTAAAGACGAATCAGGAACAGACACATTGTCGCCTGAACAAAAAGCCAAATTATTCACTTCCGCAAAGCCAGAAATCATGAATGCCGTTCGCTTCCAAGCTAAAATTGAACCTTCATTGAAAACTACGTGGCAGAAAATATTGAACTACAATGATATTTTAAGAACATTGCCTTTCAAATTAGCTCGATCCAGTACCTGTTTTGATGACGTTGTTACAAAGAAATTCTCGCTTGGGCATATCGATATCTTTTCGGGTGTGCCTATTGTTAGCCAACCGGATAATGCCTATCGAGAAGCCTACCGGCAATGTTTAGTCCAAACTCTGAAAAGTTCCACAGACGCATTCAACACACTAGCCGCAACTACGCCAACGTCTTTAGAAAAAATCGATAGCTCTGTTGTTTTTAAAACGCTTAAGCCATTAGGGCTTTACCGGCTAGGAAGTGATCTGGCCAAGTTGAAACCCGATGAAAATCCTTTAAATGTCTTAAAACAATTCAAGTGGAACACTTTGTCTATCGAACAAAAGAACCAAATGATTCAAGAGCAAATAAATTTCGTAATAGGGCCAAACATGAATCATGTTGAAACCGAATTGGATTTAGACAAAAGCGTTTTGATTGGAGTCAATCGAGTCATGGCAAACAATACGGCAGGCGATTTGGTTACAGCCGCATTTTTTTCGCTTTACTATATTTTGAATTCGGATTCATTTTTAATTTACTAGAGGAAATATGGATAAACGACAGTTTTTACAAGCCGCTTTAGCTTCGGGATCAGTTTTCCTTCTGAACTCCTTGATACCATTTGTAGCTTTTGGTGCCGAAAATTCCAAAAACGAAGATAGACTGCTTTTGGTTTTAAGATTCAATGGCGCCTGGGATACACTTCTTGCATCGGACGCACGGACTAAAGAAGATTTAAACGCTGCCAATCTATCCGACGCTGAATTTTTAAGTTTTGATGAACGGGCTAGTGTTAAATCATTTCAACACGGTCAACTCGGTCCAGCGATGGCTCCGCTTTTTAATAATCTAGACGATTTGTGTATTATAAATGGTTTGATGATGGACCTTCATTCTACTATTCATGAGACCAATCGGGAATACATGGGATCTGGAAATTTAATTGGCGGAACTACTTTTTTTCCATTTGCCTTAGCGCAAGAACTACCGACCAAAAATTCTCGAGTCGGCTATCGCATGGAATACGAACCTTTGCGAGATGGCAATTACAGCAACAAAGAATCCACTGTAAATTTAGCGTCCTTCACTTCAAAAACCGCTGACCCCTTCGAAGAGGTGCTTCAAGATGAAAACACAGCCGCTTCTATGCAAAAAAAAATCATCCACAGGAATCAAAAAGAAAAGGAATCCATTTTAATATTGAATCAATTAATCGCCAAAACCGAAACGGATCTGATCGCCACAAAAACTGGCTATAAACAAGCTTCGATGGCGTTAGCGGGTCTGGGCTCTGGTTACTTAAAAATGGCTCAAGTCGATATAGTAAGCGATCCAGATTTAGATACTCATTTCAATCACAAATCACAGCACGTGCCTAACTTGACTAGCGGATTTGATCAATTGGCGAAGATCATTAAATTTATGAAAGAGACACCATACAAAATGGATCCAACCTTAAAAACAAGTCTCTTTGATGTGATAACAGTAGTTGTCACTAGTGAGTTTGCTCGGACGTCCTACCCGGAAGGCGGCGATGGCACTTCCCACAATCAATTCAACAACTCTTGCATTTTATTTGGAGCCAATGTTCGCGGCGGCACCTTAATTGGCGACTCGCAAATTTATAAGAAATCTGAAACAACCGGCACCACCCAAGCGAGCCTTTTTCATGCAAGCCCTTTTGACTTTCAAACTCAAAAGGCGCTTTCGCGAAAAGAAATTAACGCAGCAAATATCGACACAATTGGCATTTGCAAATCGGCTTCAAACTGTTTTGATTATATTTATCCGGAAACTATTTGGAGAACTTTAGCGGCTCAATACGGCGTGGATAACTTAAGCACCCTAACGCCAGGGCCGCTATTAAAAAATATTTTTAAATCCTAGGTTGAAATTAAAAGCCAGGCCTAGACCTCAGATTCCCCGTCTTCATCGTCTTTTGCTTTTGTAGCCATGACTTTTTTAGGGTGTTTCTTTTCGTATTCTTTTATCTTTAGTGGATCCGGAGCCAGCAAAGTGTACATTTGCTTGCCTTCAAATCGCGGCGTTGTTTCAACCAAAGCAAGGTCTTCAACAAACGCGATCGCTTTTTTCATTAATTCCATACCAAATTCTTGGTGCGCGAGCTCGCGACCTAAAAATCGCATATTAATTTTCACTTTATCCCCTTCAAGTAAAAACCCTCTAGCGTGTTTCATTTTAGTTTCAAAATCGTGAATGTCCGTTCTGGGTCGCATTTGGATTTCTTTTACGACAATGACAGTTTGTTTTTTGCGCGAGGCCGCTTGTTTTTTCTTATTCTCGTATTTCCACTTACCATAATCCATAATTTTACAAGTTGGCGGCGTCGCTGTCGGCGCTATTTCTAATAAGTCGAGACCTTTTTCTTCGGCAATTCGAATCGCTTCGTTGACTGTCATTACCCCAAGCATTTGGCCTTCGTCATCGATCACTCGAATCTGAGCGGCACGAATTTCGCGGTTTACACGCAGTCCGTCTTTGTCTTCTTTTTTCTTAAATCGATCGGAACCTTTTGCGAAAGCGCCTCGGTTTTCAAACTTATTAATGGGATACCTCCTGAATATCTATACCCTTCAACGATCTAGATTTTATTTCACTTGTTATTTGCTCTATAATCCAATCAGGTTTCTGATTGTTTAAAATTTTTCCACTTTTCGTACGTAAGGACACTTCGCCCGTTTCCGCTTCTTTGTCGCCGACGATAATCATATAGGGCGTTTTTGCCAACTGGGCTTCTCGAATTTTAAAATTCAATTTTTCATTTCTTCGATCAAACTGAACGCGAATACCACGCTCGTTCATCTGTTTTTGTATTTTTTCACAATACTCGTTCACTCGATCGGTCACATTTAAAATGGTTACTTGATTTGGAGACAGCCACAACGGCAGATGCCCCGCTGTGTGCTCTAAAAAGACCCCGATAAACCGCTCTAAGCTTCCTAAGATCGCGCGATGTAGCATTACCGGCTGGTGTTCTCTATTGTCTTCGCCTGCGTATTTAAGGTCAAAACTGGCTGGCATATTAAAATCACATTGCAACGTACCCAACTGCCAAGGTCGGCCAATAGCATCTACAAACATAATATCAAGTTTGGGTCCATAAAAAGCGCCGTCGCCAGGGTTCACTGTAAAAGGTAAATCTAACTTTTTAAGGCCGTCGGCCAAAGCGGCTTCGGCCTTGGCCCAAACGTCTTCAGCGCCCATACGTTGTTCGGGGCGCGTGCTCAAATAAATTTTGTAATTATCCATGCCCAAGGTTTTGTATACCCGATTTAACAAGGTCATAAAGCCTTCAATTTCAGATTGCAACTGATCCACTCGACAAAAAATATGGGCATCATCCTGACAAAATGAACGAACTCGAGTCAACCCGTGCATTGCACCTGATTTTTCGTAACGATGCAATCGTCCAAAGTCAGCCATCCGCAATGGCAAATCCCGATACGAATGTTGGCCATTGTGAAACATCAAGCAGTGGGACGGACAATTCATCGGTTTAGCTGAAAAATCGCGTTCATCCACACGCATGAAATACATGTTCTCTTTATAATTTTGATAATGACCTGATTTATGAAACAGATTCACATCAAATATTTGCGGAGTGATTACCTCTTGGTAACCGAACTCTACATACATTTCACGAATCAAACCTACTAGCTGATTGTACACTAAGGCACCTTTGCCTGTAAAAAATGGCATACCGGGGGCCCATTCATGAAACATGAAAAGATCTAGCTCTTTTCCTAATTTTCTATGATCGCGTTTCTTAGCTTCTTCAAGCTGAAACAGATAGTGATCTAGCTCTTTTTTATCTTTAAAAGCAGTCGCATACACCCGCTGAAGCATTGGGTTTTTTTCATCTCCGCGCCAGTAGGCACCGGCCACGCTCAAAAGTTTAAACGCTTTTATTTGATTTGTATTTTGAATATGGGGACCACGACAGAGGTCAAACCAATCGCCTTGATCATAAATCGAAACGACCTTTTCGCCTTTTGTTTTCAAGTCCTGAATAATTTCAACTTTAAATCTCTCTCCCATTTTGCCGAACAGTGCGATTGCTTCATCAATCTGCATTTCACGACGAACGATTGGAAAACTGGCATCGATTACTTTCTGCATTTCTTTTTCAATTTTTTCAAAATGCTCTTCGGTGAAGGCGAACGGAGAATCAAAGTCGTAAAAAAATCCATTTTCAATCACAGGACCAATCGTTACTTTAACGTCGGGCCATAATCGCTGAACGGCTTGTGCTAAAACGTGAGCACTCGAATGCCGGATCACTTCGTTGGCCTCTTCACTTTTGATAGTAACGATATGCAATTGGCTGTTATTTTTTAGTCGAGTACGCAAATCAACGATTTCTTTTGAACCATCAATGCGACCGCCCAATGTATCTTTAGCTAGACGAGGTCCTATCGATTCGGCCACTTCGAGCACTGTCGGTTCGTGATCAAAAGATTTTACTGATTTATCTGGAAGGATTATGGATACAAACGACATTAACTAGCCGCTAACGAAAACGAGGGATTTGAGAATATAACAAGTGTCTTTTTCAACATTATCTGGGCAAAAAGTAACATAAAGGTGAATGATTTCAAATTCTAATCCCGCTTATAGCAATTTGCGTTAAAACGAGAGTTTAGAGCTCTCGAGAGATAAATTGGATACCCGCACGAAGCTTAACTCCGTCTTGTTTTGTCCAAACTATTCGAGATTGCATGCGAATTTTTTTGCCATCATGGCTGCAGTATTCCAGCACGATAAAGTCTTTTTTCTTAAAAGCCACGGAAGTTAATTCGATCTCGGCACCGTGTGCTCCAAAGTTAAGAATCTCTGTACATAAAGTGATTTTCGCGTCCGACAATAAACTTAAGGTTCCCGATGTAACCAGCTGATATCGCTCCCATCTTCGAAATAACGGCTCTGGGCTTTGAAAAAATCGCTTTAACAATACAGGGGTCAAAGATCGCTCTTCAGGGCCGATCAATAAAATCTCTGATCCATGAAGTTTATTGATCACCGGTGAGGGTTTGAGGGTCTGATAAAATACGACAAATTTAATTTTTTTTCCATAGCGAGCACTGATGGCTTTTAGATCGGTGTACTTCTTTTCATTCACTTCGGCCACTTCCATAATAAAATGGGGAACTTTGTCTTGCGGGCGATCTAGTGTGCTTTTAAACCCCTGTTCGCTTTCAATCTTTTGGATGTTCCATTTTGATAAAAGTCCCGCAATAGAGCTATTTGAGTTTGTCGAGCCAAGTAAATATACATTCATGATTAGATATCAGAGCAAACGGAGTTCCGAGTTTTAGCCGCCCCAATTGATCTAAGCGTTGAAAAAGCTACGGATGTCTTGTTTATTCCATACATTAACAAAATCCCATCAAGTACCGAATTTAATCTTATTGCAGGAAATACTGACTTGGATTTAGTCGGTTGTTTTTCAAGCCTTAGAACCCTATGTTAAACCGAAAGACCCAGCCAGGAGGCCCAAATGAAGATCCAAAAAGTAAACATAATCTTGGCTTCGATATTTATTTCCGTGGCACCTAGCTTCGCAGCCATAGTAAAAAGCACGGACAAAGCTGAAAGCTGCACTTTGTATCGAGTTACCAACCAAGACAATCCCGCTAAAAGCGATGAATCTGAAGTGATTCCTAACGAGGTTTATGGCCTGTCTATCCGAGATCTTGAAATTGATTTTGCTAGAAAGCAAGTCACTGTAAATGTGCTAGTGCATATTGTAGCTGGCTTTGATAAAAATCTAACACCACATCGGCTAATGATTTCTTCAACCAATCCACAACTGAAATATCTAACAAATGAAATCAACAGAACGATTTTTTTGTTTGACGCTGTTTGCATCAATAACCAAAATGAAATTATTTACGCGGTAGCACCTTAGATTCCTATTTTTTATAAAACCACCTGGACTGGTGGCGAAAAGGCAGGTGTACCAGCTCATTGCCTCTCAAGTAACATTTCTCAGGCCCCGCAAACAAATTCGGGGTCTTTCATTAAAACTTAGTAGGTTACGCGATGATTAATGGCTTCATGCAGGCGTGGATCTTTTAATGCTACGATTGAATACTTCTTGAAAAATGAAGTTAGAGCTAACAAAAACAGACCCAAAAAACCTAAAAATAATCCAACTTCTAAAACGCCAAACTTAACGTTTCCATCATTGAAATTAGGATACACCATCCAGTAAATATCGATATACTGCATAACCAGTACCAGAATCGCTACTGTGATTACGTGATTTTCATTTCGTTTAAGCCCTCGAGGCAACAAGGCAATAAAAGGAACGATAAACCTGAAAATCAAGAGCAAGAAAGAAATAGCTAACCATCCGTTTTGTGAACGCATGATATAGTATTCTGTTTCTTCAGGAATATTCGCGTACCAAATTAACATAAATTGCGAAAACGCAATGTACGCCCAAAATACGGTGAAGCCTTTCATAAACTTTACCACGTCATGCAAATGCTCAACTGTAACATACCCTTTTACAAAACCAGATCGTTTCATGAAAATAATGATCAAAGATAAAACAGCAAATGTTGCTTGGAATAAACCAGCAAAGCAATACACACCAAAAATAGTTGAATACCACGTTGGCAGAAGAGACATTAAAAGATCCACACTGAAAAATGAAAACGACAATGCGAAAAACAGGATAAACGCGATCGAAAGACCTACATTTTTGACTGTTAATTCACTGTCACCCGACTGATCTTGGTTTGTGGAATTACCAACAATAAACCATTTGAATGCAAACCATCCCAAGGAGCAAATAACTAAACGTGTAGCCATAAACGGAATATTCAAATACCCGGTTTTAGCCTTGATCAATGTAGATGAATTGATTACGTCTTCGTGGGTCCATGGAAATAAAACCTTGGCTCCAAGTAGCAATACCAATCCGCCCACAAGAATATAGGGAATAAAAGCCGTCATCGCTTCGGCATAGCGCCTGATGGAACTCGACCAACCGGACCTGGTGATATTTAAGAGGGCTGAAAAAAACAAACCACCTAAGCCCAAACAGGAAAAGTAAAAGAAAGAAACCAAATAGCTGGTCCATACCCTTTCTTCGTCCATAAAAAGACCCAGTCCAAAAGAAAGTAACCCTACACCAATCAAAGCCAAAATCAGCACTTTTAAAAGGCTGGATGTTTCAAACGGTTTTACTTGCAATTCTTGAGCATGACTAGCCATAGAAATCCCTACTTCTTATTATTTTTTTGTAAATGTCTTATATAGTTAACAACTTGCCAGCGATATTTTTGGGGTATGTGATTCGCATATGGACCCATCAAACCCTGACCCCGAGAAATCACATAATAAATGTGCGTATCAGACCAGCCCATAATTTTGTCGGATATCAATGGTGGTGGCTTCAAGGCCATTAGCTCTGCCACTGGACTTTTTGAATCCACGCCCCCTTCACCGTGAGCTCCATGACAAATAGAGCACTGTACTTGATAGTATTTCTGTCCATTCCACATGACCTCTTTAGAAACATCCCCAGCCATTGGGTTTTTAATTTCTTTTTCTGCGACGGCTAAATCATCCAGAGGCTCGAATAAAAATCCCACAGGTACGGTGCCCTTCACTGGTTCGCGAGCACTTATATGATTGGCGGTATCCGGATCATACTCTTGCGACTTGAGCGCTGGCGATTCCATAAAATCTTGAATCAAATCGAAATTTGGCTGACTCTTGTCAATGTGACAGGCAGGCAAAGCGCCTACAAAAAAGACCACTAGTAAAGATTTTAAAAATAGAGATTTCATATTAGTAGGCCTCCACTTTTTTAACGTATTCAGCTCCCAATGATTTATAGAATCCCTCTAGTTTTTTAGAATCGTATCCCATTTCATCTTCAGGTACAAAAATCGCGAATTTATGGCAGGTCAAATCAGGATCTATCACAGGCGGATCAATTCTTGGAATTCCTACTTTGTAAAATAACGCCCCTACAGACGACAGGGCCGCAAACAAAATTGTTAATTCAAATAAAATCGGAATAAAAGCAGGCAATGAAAACGCTGGTTTCCCGCCCACATTGATTGGCCAATCATAAGCTGATGTGTACCACGTTAAGGCGAGACCCGATAGTAACCCGGTAACACCTGCAATAAAAGTAACGTAGGGTATGCCTGATCGTTTTATCCCGCATGCTTCTTCCATTCCATGAATTGCGTATGGAGAAATCGCATCAAATTTAGTCATTCCCAAATCACGAGATTTTCTGGCCGCCTCTAATACCAAATGCTCGTCAGTAAAAATGGCAGCCAGGCCTGGCTTTGTTTTAGCCATTAGTGACCTCCTTTAAGATCGTCTCGTCCAACAGGTAACATCGGTTTAATTTCAGCAATTGAAATCGCCGGAAACACTCGTAAATATAGCAAGAACAACGTTAAGAACATTCCAAAGCTGCCGCAAAGCAAGGCGCCATCCCAGAAGCTCCAAGCGTAGTTTCCCCAGTTACTTGGTAAGAAATCATTGTGTAGCGATGTGATCGTGATCACAAAACGCTCGAACCACATCCCGATATTTACAAAGATACTGACGATAAACATCAAAGGAATGCTGCGACGAGCCCATTTCGACCAGAAAATCTGAGGCAAGATCACGTTACACGTTACCATAATCCAATACGACCAAGCATAGTCGCCCGATGTTCCCGGGATACCCGCCCGATTCATAAATACATAACGTTCGTAGGGATTTCCAGAATACCAAGCTACGAAAAACTCAGACGCATAAGCATAACCAACCATCAAACCTGTCGTCATAATGATTTTGTTCATTACTTCCATATGGTCGATCGTGATGTAATCTTTAAATTGAGGAAAACCAATTCGAACCAAAGTCATCAAAGTCACAACCATCGCGAATCCAGAAAAAATCGCCCCCGCCACAAAGTAGGGAGGAAAAATCGTAGTATGCCAGCCCGGAAGACCTGCCACAGCGAA